>JBIIEY010000195.1:0-4488 GCA_044237595.1 Burkholderiaceae bacterium
ACACCAATGTGCCGCACTACCGGCAGCGCTTTGATGAAAAAGGGGTGCATCCCGATGACCTGAAAGAGCTGTCGGATCTGGCGAAATTTCCCTTCACTGGCAAAGACGATTTGCGCGCCAACTACCCTTTCGGCATGTTTGCCGTGCCGCGCGACAAAGTCGTTCGAGTACATGCTTCTTCGGGTACTACCGGCAAGCCCACCGTGGTCGGCTACACACAAAAAGATATTGATACCTGGGCCGGGCTGGTTGCTCGATCGGTTCGTGCATCGGGTGGTCGGGCAGGCGATATTGTGCACATCGCTTACGGTTATGGCTTGTTTACCGGTGGTCTGGGTGCGCATTACGGTGCCGAGAAACTTGGCTGCACCGTGATACCGATGTCAGGTGGCCAGACGGAAAAACAGGTACAACTGATCACGGATTTTCGGCCAGACATCATCATGGTCACGCCGAGCTATATGCTCAATATCATTGAGGAGTTCGAGCGTCAGGGACTCGATCCGGCAGCATCCTCGCTGCGTATTGGTATTTTCGGTGCAGAACCTTGGGGTGAGGGCATGCGTGCGGAGATTGAGCAGCGCGCTGGGCTTGATGCGGTGGATATCTATGGTCTGTCTGAAGTCATGGGGCCGGGTGTGGCCAACGAGTGCATTGAGACCAAAGATGGTCCTGTGATCTGGGAAGATCATTTTTATCCCGAGATCATTCATCCGGTCACGGGTGAAGTCATGCCCGATGGCGAAGCGGGTGAACTGGTATTTACGTCGCTGACTAAGGAAGCCATGCCCGTCATTCGTTATCGCACCCGCGACCTGACGCGTTTGCTGCCGCCAACGGCGCGCGCCATGCGTCGCATGGACAAAATTGCCGGACGATCCGATGACATGATGATTGTTCGGGGTGTGAATGTATTCCCTTCGCAGATCGAAGAACTGCTCTTTCAGCAAGCTGCGCTGGCACCGCACTATCAGATTGTATTGACACGTGACCTCCATCTCGATCAGTTGGAAGTACTGGTTGAAACCCGCGAGGATGTTCGCCATGGTGACGGTGTGCGCGGCGGCGCGCAGCTGGAGCAGATGATCAAATCCTATATTGGTATTTCCTGTACGGTCACCGTGTTGCCTCCCAATGGCGTAGAACGCACGCAGGTGGGCAAGGCCAGACGAGTTATCGACAAGCGCGTGCAGGCGGGATAAGACGTCGTTATCGGGGATGTGCCGTTTTCATTCGGCCATGATGCGTGCACCCTCACTCACTTGCCTGCTGGGGAACCTGATGACCTGTTCGCCCTCGCGCAGACCGTTGATGATCTGAACATCATCGCGATTACGCTGACCGATGGTGACGGTTCTTTCTTTTGCTCGTTTATTTTCTGCGACAAAGACGCGCCATTCATTACCGACCCGAAAAACACTACTCCCCGGGAGTTTCAGAACCGCGTCCTGTTGCCAGAGCAGGATCCTTGCCTGAATGCGATAGCCATCACCCAGCGGCCAGCGTGAACCCACCGGATCGGCAATGACATTCACACGCTGTTCTTCTATGCCCAGTGCCGATATTTTGGTAAACGCGACCGGCTCAACCAGCCTGACGCGGGCCTCCAATAGCGTATCGCCACCCCAATCTTTGAGCAGCACGCGCATACCCGGTTGGATGTTCACTGCATCGACCGATAGCACATCAACGACAGCTTCCATTTGCATTGGATCGCCAATCGTCATCAGGGGTGTGCCAGCGGCAATCGTGCGCTCACTTTGCTGGGTGACCGACAGGACGCGACCGTAAGCAGGGGCAAGGATAGGTATTTTTCTTTCTGCTGCGCGGGTAAACGTATTCACGGCAGCGCGGGCTTCGGTCACCGCTGCTTGTGCTGCTTGTGTACGAGCCTGTGCGCTACTGACCGCGGCGCGCGCAGAACTTTCACGCCCAATCAATTGTTCCAGTGCTTGCGCTGAGATGAAATGATCCTGAACCAGTGCCTTCTGTCGTTCAAGCTCATGCTTTGCCAAGTCATGATTTATCTCGGCTTCGCGTTGTTGCAGTGTCGCTTCTGACCATCGGGCCTGCGCTGCCTGTAAGCGGGCCAGTATTTGGTCTCTCGACTGCAGATCAATGGGTAGTGGCAAGAGCCAGGCAATGACATCGCCTCGTGTGACTGTATCGCCAGTTCGCAGCATGATTCGCTCTATCGTTGCCGCGATCGGACTGGCAACGACATACGCATCGCGCACGCGGACGATTCCTTCATTATCAACACTGACGCTCAATTGTCCTTTTTCTGCGCGCACCAACTGCAGACGCAGCGGTGATGGCGTCAGTAGCCAGGTGACCAGGATGATGAAAGACAGCAAAGCCATCGCGATCAGCAAGATTTTTTTTCGACTGAAAAATTTGAACTCATTCACGTGTTTTCAGAACTGAAATCAAGTCCATTTGCTGCAATCGCCGCCCTATCGAGACTGATGAGGCGATGGCTGACATCATGACGACAATCGCAGCGGACAAAAATGTGCGGCCGCTGACGACCAAGGGTATGCGGAACAGCTCTTGCGACAGTAGTGTGGCAATCCCGGCGGCCAGACCATAGCCGATCAGACAACCTAGCGGAATCGCGATAGCGGTCAGTAGCCATTGCTCGGTGAGCAGCAGCACCGTGACTTCGGTACGGGTGAAGCCAAGAATACGCAGACTGGCGAGTTCGGTCGCATGTTCGGATAGCGCGATGCGAGCCGAGTTGTAGATAATGCCGGCAGCAATGACGCAAGCGAAACTGACAAGCACACTGTTATTGATGCGAATATTTTCTCCAACGGTTGCCAGAAAACTCTGTAAGGTCGCTTCGCGCAGACTGGTGCTGGACAGCGCCGGCAAGGCTTTGATCGTTCGGTAAAACGCTTCCGATTTCGTCATATCCAGTGCCAGCCAGGCCCCATTCGCCGTGGGTGTTTTTTGCAGCAGCCGTGACAAGGCCAGCTGATCCATGTAAGCAAATGCACCGATGGGCTCGTCAAGAATTAAGCTCACGGGTATGTCTATCTTTTGACGCCGTCCCGTCAGAAAATGGATCTCTACCGTGTCGCCGATCTGGATCTGCAGGAGATCAGCGAGCATGCGTGAACACACCAATCCTTCAGTGGGAAGTTCTATCGAGCGCTCGTGGGTATCCACCGTCAGTCGCAATTGCCGCTGACGCTCGAGACCAATGATCGCTGTTCTTTTTTCACGGTGACGAACCCGTAGCGTGACTGGCATGGAGAGAAATCCCTCGGCGCGTAATACGCCGGGCAAGCGGGCCAGGCGATTGATGATGTCGGTGGAATGCTCCTCGCTGAATGTCACACTGATCTCGTCCCGCTGCAGCACCCGGTACTGAAAGCGGATCACTTCATTGAGTGCATCAAAAGAAAAAAGTCCGGTGATCACCAGTGCTGCCGACATCGACAGACCCAAAATCGTCAGCGATGTTTTGATTGGTGTACGCAACAGGTTACGCAACACCATGCGTAAGGCCAGAGGTAAGTGCTGCCACAGAGATAGTTTTTCCATACTGTTTCGTTGATAGCGCAACGGAGATTCCGGTCGCATGGCCTCGGCAGGTGTCATGCTTAAAACTCGGTATACGGCAAGCCCGGAGCCGAGCAGGGCCGACAACAGGCTCAGCATCAGTGCTGTCAGCAGCAGTGATGCTGAGAGTGAAAACGAGAGCGTCGGAAAATGAAAAAAGCGTGCATACAACTGCGCCAGCGCCTTACCCAGCCAGCTGCCCAGTGCAATACCGGCGATGCTGCCGGCAGCCACCGTGAATAGCGCAAACTGCATGTAGTGGCTGGCGATCGCCGCATTGCTGTAACCAAAACTCTTGAGCAAGCCGATCTGCATGCGCTGCAGCGCGCTGAGTCGCAACAAGACGTTATGAACCAGAAAGGCAGCAACACTCAAAAAAATCGCCGGAATGACCGTGGCGCTCACTTTGGTCTGCGCCAGCTCATTGCTGATGAACTGATGCGAGAGCTGGTCTTCACGACCGATAGCGCCCAAGCCACCAAAAGGCTCGAGCAAGCCGTCGAGCCGGTGAATGACCTCTGTTTCGCTGGCGCCGGGTGAGAGCGTCAGAACAAGGTCATTACAACCCTCCCGCATATCAAGTAAGCTGCTGAGTGCCTCCTGATCCATCCACAACACTCCAAAGCGACGATAGTCCGGAAAGCCCGAGCCGCGCATTTCGTTGATGTATTCCGGTGAAATGGCGATACCTGTCACGGTCAGAATTTCACGCCGGCCATTGATCACGGCTTTTAAGACAGCACCGGCTTGTAATGTGTTGGCGCGGGCAAAGGCTTCGCTGACAAGAATCTCATTACGGCTACCCAGATCGGGAAGCCGGCCTGCGCGCAGATAGACTTGGTTGAGATCATTTTGGTTTTCCGGTTTCAGCGATACGAGTCGTCCTGTGGCAGGCTCGTTGAGTCCTGGTACGACGAG
>JBIIEY010000196.1:0-4476 GCA_044237595.1 Burkholderiaceae bacterium
CGAGATGAAGGCAGCGAATGCGGTCGTCTACGAGGCTTCTAAAAATGCCACTGGCGGTGCCATGTCGGTGTGGGATCAGATCCTGATGGGCCCGATCAAAGATGGTGTCCAGGCGATTGTGCCTCTGGTGATCTTCCTGATGATCATCCTCTTTGGCGTGCTGCGCTCACGTCTGCCGAATGCCTTCATCATCTGCTACGGCTTGGTGCTGTCGGTGGTCGGCATGTGCATCTTCAATATCGGTCTGAAGTATGGTCTGTCAGCGTTGGGTGAACAGGCGGGTAACGTGATTCCTGGTTCGTTTGCGAACATCACGCTGCCTGAATCGCTGCGTATGCCGGGTGAAGATGGCGCGTATGGCCCTCTGTACGGCAGCTTCTGGGGCGTCATCATCGCGTGTTTGTTTGCTTGGATTTTGGGCTTCGGTGCAACACTCGCTGAACCTGCGCTGAACGCGCTGGGCTCAACCGTGCAAAACATGACCAACGGCTCCTTCAAGAAATCCATGCTGATGTACTCGGTTGCCATCGGTGTTGCGACTGGGATTCTGCTAGGTGTAACCAAGCTGATCTTTGCCTACAACCTGCTCTACATTCTGGTACCAGGCTACGTAATTGCCTTGATACTTACCACGATGTCCTCGGAAGAATTCGTGAACATCGGATGGGATAGTGCTGGTGTCACCACGGGTCCCGTGACGGTGCCGCTGGTACTGGCGATGGGTCTGGGCTTCGGCGGTGCCGTGAAAGCGGTCGAAGGCTTCGGCGTCTTGGCAGCAGCATCGATCGCACCAATCTGTGCGGTGCTCGCGCTCGGCGTCTACGTCCAGTACAAGGTCAAGAAAGAGTTGGCCGCTGCACAGGCCTGATCAACAGTCATCGAATCAACAGAATAGAAAAAGGGGAAACGAATGGCAAAGCGTAAAGTTACCAACATCAGCGAAGTAGCGCTGATTACCTGCGTGGTACAAAAAGGTCTGGCAGACACCATCAACACGTCGCTGATGGAAGTGGGCGTGCAGGGTTCAACCGTGCACATGGGCATTGGCACTGGCGTGCGTGAGCGCCTCGGTATTCTGGGCGTTGCAGTTGACGTCGAACGCGAAGTGATCAGCGTCATGGTCCCTCAAGACCAGACCGATCGCATCTTCGAGCGCATGTTCCTCGCGGGCAGGCTGGATACACCGGGCATGGGTTACATCTACGTAACCCCACTGCTGCAGGCGGCCACCTACATCCCGCCGAATCTGCTCAAAGACTAATCGCCTAAACGACGACAGGACAACATCATGAGTCAGAACGATAAACCGGATATTCCGTACATCGACTATACGCGTCAGATCACTTGCATTCTTTATGAAGGCGGTGCATCCAAGCTGATGGAGCTGCTGCATCACAAGGGCATCAACGAATGCTATTTCTATAGCGTTCGCGGCAACCCTATCGGTCGTGCTTCTTTGGCAGGTAATCTGCCAGAGATCCCCAAGACCGAGATTCTGCATGCGACCGTATCAGCCGACCAGGCCGACTACATTTACAAAATGCTGTACGAAGAGGCCAAGATGGACGAGCAAGGCCAGGGCGTGATCACTGTGAATCGCCTTACCCGCTCCAGTCCCATCGCGTTGCCGGAAGAGTCGCACGTGGGCGCTTAACGCCCAGTACGCGAAACCCTATACAACAGCCACTCGAACCAGGAGAACTTCATGAGTGATGTAATTAAAAATATGATCTCAAAAAACAAGCGCGCGATTTTTGACGTCGAAGCGATTGTTCAATTCAACGTAGGTCAGATCCAGGTCGCGCGAAGCACGATCGAAGAAAATATTACCGACGCCCAGCAGAGTTATCTGGTCAACGCCGGCGGTAACCGTGAACTCATCATGCGCACCACTGACGACGTGTTCCGTAACCGTCTGATGATGATTGATCAGCTGAACCCGACTAACGGTGACCAAGAAGCCTTCCAGCTCTCCATGGCCAACCGTGTGAAAGTTGAGTACCTCGACCACCGCACCAAGATCAATCGCAAGATGTCTTCCATCGCACTGAAAATGGCTGAGGCCATCAAGGCGCTGGGTGAAGTCAGCGAAGCCTTCTATGAAGTCAACGAAGAGATGGTGAACTACATCGACGAAATTGCTGACTCCAACGGCCAGTGGCTCGACGGTGAACTCAAGCAGCAGATGGATAGTGCCTCGCATCACGGCAACGAGGTGCGTGTCAACGAAATCGAAGAAGTGGTCAAGAGCATTCGCAACAGCTCGATCGAAACACGCAAAATCATTGACGACACTTTCTCGACTGGTGAGACGCTGAAAGAGAAGCTCAACAATATGCAGGATGCCGGTAACGAGCTGCGCGATCAGGTGATCTCGCTGCGCGAAAAGGTCGATGCAAATCAGAAGCGCGTCTCCGACAAAATCGGCGGCTAAACGCGCGTTGCCATCCCTGCGATGGCATCAAGCAGACCAACAGGCTGGCCACTCGGCCAGCCTGTGTTTTTGGGGCCTAGCCCCGGCATGAAATAAACACAACAGGAAAATCGCAATGAAACGCCGCATCATGGAGATCCTTGACGGGACCTCACACGACAACGCCAGCCGAATTCTCGAATGGGTGATCACCATCGTGGTGCTGACCAATTGCGCTGCGGTCGTTCTGGATTCAGTTCACGAGATCCATGAAGCTTACAAAGATTTTTTCCATGAATTCGAATTCTGGAGCGTGATGTTTTTCTCGGCCGAGTATGTGCTGAGAACCTGGTCATATGGCGCACGCTACACCCCCGAGCAGGGTGGCGCCTGGAAAGGCCGCAAGGAATATGTGTTCAGTTTCTTTGGTTTGATCGATTTCTTTGCGACTGCACCCTTCTATCTGCACTTCCTCTTTCCGTATCTCGATCTGCGCGTACTGCGTGTGTTGCGCCTGCTGCGTATCCTGAAGCTATCGAAATACAACACCGCATTACAGGATTTGTTTCACGCGGTCGCCTCTGAGAAAAAGGCGTTTACCTCCGCCCTCTTCCTGCTGCTGATCGCAACAATCGTCTCTGCATCGCTGATGTATTTTGCCGAAGGTCATAACCAGCCTGAGCATTTTGGTTCCATCCCGCACTGCATCTACTGGGCGGTGATTACCATCACCTCAGGCTATGGCAACGTGGAGGAGTTGACCCTGGCCGGCGATATCATCGCGCTGGTCACGGGCTTCCTGGGTGTGTGTATGGCCGCGATCATGACGGGTATCGTGGCGTCGGCCTTTTCCAATCAGCTCTCGCGCAAAAAAGCGGCCTTTGGCCAGCAACTGCGTCAGGCACTGGCCGACGGTATCGTCACCGATGCTGAACAGGACACGCTGGACCGCCTGCGACGTCAGTACCGCCTGACCGAACAGCAGGTGGAGGCGATGATGGAAGAAATTCGCAAAGAAGAAAAATAGTCGCGCTCGCTGGAACGCACGGATCATCGATGACGGGTTTCGCTTCGCGAAACCCGTTTTTTATTTGTCTGCAAGAAAAGCGACCGCAACCAGACGTCGGTGCTCGATCAAGAAAGATCGAAGGCTGCCACACAGTGGCATTTCAGTAGCGATTCAGGAGGCTTTTGCATCGGACGCGTTGGCAGCCTTGCTGTCGTCCGCTGCCTCGGGCCCCGTCGCTTTTTCAGCGAGTTTACCGACGGTGAGACCCTGTACAAGGATGGAAACCACCACAATGCAATACGTGAGCGAGAGAATGACATCGCGCTCGCCGCCCGATGGCAAGGAGAGCGCAAGCGCCACCGAGATACCACCACGCAGACCACCCCAGGTAAGCACCAAACCTGCGCCTCTGGGCAGCTTGAAATAGCCCGGCAGATAGTGCACCGGCACCCAGACCGTTAGCGCGCGTGCGATCAGGGTCATGATGACCATCGCCAGACCTGCAGCAAACAGGCTCCAGGAGAAAGCGATCAGCATTACCTCCATGCCTATCAATACAAACAAGACAGCATTGAGGATGTCATCGATCATTTCCCAGAACATGTCCACATAGAGCCTTGTGGTGTCCGACATCGCCAGCTCACGCCCATGATTGCCAACGACCAGACCAGCGACCACCATGGCCAAGGGTCCGGAGACATGCAGTTTGCTCGCCAGCACGTAGCCGCCCATCACGGCCGCAAGCGTGATCATGACCTCCACCTGATAGTTGTCGATGCTGCGCAGCAGATGAAAAGTGATGTAACCGATCAGCAGGCCATACAGCAGACCGCCACCGGCTTCGTGCATCAGCAAGCCCAGACCTTCATGAAAGGTCGGCGCTTCACCTATGAGCAGCATGCTCATCAGAATAGAGAAAATCACCACGCCGACGCCATCATTGAAGAGCGACTCACCCGAAATCACCAGCTCCAGATTTTTGGGAATACCCGCCGATTTCAGAATACCCATGACCGCAATAGGATCCGTGGGTGAAATCAGCGCACCAAACAAC
>JBIIEY010000197.1:0-4461 GCA_044237595.1 Burkholderiaceae bacterium
TAAATTGTTTCTGCAGCAGCGGCACAAACACTTCATTGAGCGCAACGCCCAATATGGCGGGCTCATCCGGCGGCTTGCCTGTGTAGGTGGAGTGATAGATGGGGTCGCGCCGCATCGTAATGCGGTCAACGGTGAAGACCGGAAACCAATCCTGCTCATTGTAATAACCCGTGTGATCGCCAAACGGACCTTCGAGCGCATGCTCATAGCCTGTGCGTGGCCGAGGCGGTGCGCCCTCAGGCACGGGCGCGATCTGGCTGAGGTCTTCAGGATATATATGACCCTCGAGCACGATCTCGGCCGAGGCTGGTACGCGCAGCTCGCTGCCCATGGCCTTGACCAGCTCGGTACGGCTGCCGCGCAAGAGTCCGGCAAACTGGTATTCAGACAAACTATCGGGCACGGGCGTGACTGCCCCCAGTATGGTGGCCGGATCCGCACCCAGCGCGACGGCGATCGGATAGGGCTTGCCCGGGTTCTGCAGGCAATGTTCGCGGAAATCCAGCGCGCCGCCTCGATGGGCGAGCCAGCGCATGATGAGCTTGTTCGGCCCGATCACTTGCTGGCGGTAGATACCCAGATTTTGCCGCTTCTTATTAGGGCCCCGGGTAATCACCAAGCCCCAGGTAATTAATGGCGCAATGTCACCTGGCCAGCAATGCTGAATAGGCAAGCGGGCCAGATCGACCTCACTGCCCTCCCAGACGATTTCCTGACAGGGTGCCGAGCGCAGTTCACGGGGCGCCATGTCCCAGACCGACTTTATAAGTGAGCCCAGACCCAGCAAATCGCGCAGACCTTTGGGCGGCTCAGGCTCTTTCAGGGCGGCGAGCAAGTGGCCTATTTTGCGCAACTCGCTCACATCATCAGCGCCCATACCCATGGCCACTCGCTGGGGGGTACCAAACAGGTTACCCAGTACCGGCATCGTATGCCCAACGGGCTGAGTAAACAGCAAGGCCGGGCCGCCCGCACGCAAGGTGCGGTCACATAACTCGGTCATTTCTAAGTGGGGGGAAACGGGCAAGGCCACTTCCGTTAGCTCGCCAGATTGTTTTAATTTGGCAATAAAATCCCGCAAATCGGAATATTTCATTGATGATTGACTTTTTTTGATGTGAAAGGTGATGGCTTAGCTAACGCCCACAAACACCTGATTTTACGGGGATTTGCTGCAACGCAACCAAATTTTCATAAGAATTAGTTATAGAAAATCATTTTTATAGTATTGACTCGATATATTCACCTGCCTACAATCCGCTCAAATTTTAAGGCAGCCTCGCTGGAGCAAGTCCAGACCGTAGGGGGGAAATAGTCTGGCTGCCTGTCGTAGCGGAGTTGTGATCTAGGGGTGATTGTAAAGTGCCTCAAGAAAATGGACACAAGCTGAACTCCATACAAGATTGCTTGCGCCACCCTGTTCGAGGGGGCAAACAAGGCAACACCGGCGTTTGCACTGTCCGAAGTCTGACGGCAAACGATTTTTAGTATCGCGGTGAATTGAAGCACGAAGCACGAAACACGCTTGCAATTTGGCCTCATCTCAGAGTGCCTGACAAAACGTGACTGGTTACTTGCCATGCTTGCAACGGAGACAGCAGCATGGTCGGGTTTGACACCAGGCGGGTTTTGCCAGGCGCTTTGAGGGCCGCGATGATTCAGGAGGTACCATGAATAATCGACGTGAAGTTACAGCGTTGGTCGGTGCAGGAAACGTTTCATTGCAGTTTGCTCAAGAGCACAGCGACAAAGTCGTCGTGCTGGACAGGGTGGTTTCCACCGCCCGCATCGGCATGCGAGTCCTCGGCCTGGCATCCATGACGGCATTGACCGTGATGTTCTTCCGACCCGAGCTGACCGATCAGGTCAAGGTAATGTCCCCATTCTGGACAGAGCCTGGCAGCAGCATGGCGAATCTGGACAGACCCAGCCTGATCACAGGCACGGGCGATTCAGTCACGCTGAACACAGCGGCCGCCGACCTCAATGTGCCGTCCGCGGCATTTTCTGCGCCTTCACTAGCAGCACAGCAGCGGGTAACCGGCTGGCTGGCCAAGCGCCACCGTGTTGCCGGCGCTGCCAGCAAAATGCTGGTGGATGCGGCTTACACGACGGCCAAGGAAACAGACATTGACCCCTTGCTGATCTTGTCGGTGATGAGTGTAGAGTCTCGCATGAATCCGTTTGCCGAAAGCCCCATGGGTGCGCAAGGTCTGATGCAGGTGATGACCGACGTGCACAAGAACAAATTCGATGACCACGGCGGCACAAAAGTAGTACAGGACCCGAACGCCAACTTGCGTGTGGGTGCCAAGCTTCTGAAAGATGCTATCCGCACAACAGGCTCGGTTGAGGCAGGTCTCAAGCATTACGTAGGTGGCAATGCATCCCGCAGCGACGCTGCTTATTCGGTCAAGGTGTTGGGTGAGTACGCCAGACTGCAAGCAGTAGCAAGCGGCCGATACGTGGCAGCGACGAGAGCACCTGCCGCGCCCGCAAACACAACTGCGCGCGGCGGTTCCGAAAAATCGAAGGCCCTCGGAGATCAACCAGCCTGATGCAAGTTTTGCTTGCTTGGCCGAGAGGGGGTTCACGACCTTCTTGGTCCTGACAATGCTCAGGTTCTATCTCAGTTACTACGACTCATCCCGGCGCAGGCCGGGATGCAGCAACTGTAAATGACGCTATTTCAGATAAGTCTCCAGCCTGTGCACCGCTTCCTGCAAGTTCTCCATTGATGTCGCATAGGACACCCGAATATAGCGCTGCACATCCTGCGTGCCGAAATCGAGCCCGGGCGTCATCACCACACCAGTGGCCTGCAACACATCACGCGTAAATGCATCAGCATCATCAGAGAAGCGACTGCAATCAGCGTAGACATAAAAAGCACCGTCAGGCAATACCGGTATCGTGAAACCCAGACGCTGCAATTCCGGAACAAGGTAATCTCGACGGCGCTTGAATTCACTTTTGCGCTGCTCGAAAATGGCCATTGACTCTGGCGTGAAGCAGGCCAGCGCGGCTTGCTGAGCCAGTGTGGACGCACAGATGAAAAAATTCTGCGCCAGCTTCTCTACCGCTGCCAGCATCGAGGGCGGCACCACGAGCCAGCCGAGACGCCAGCCCGTCATATTGAAATACTTTGAAAAGCTATTAATCACGATGATGTCTTCGCCCAGCGATAACGCAGAAAACGGCGGCGCGTCATACGAGAGACCCTGATAGATTTCATCCACAACCGTAAAACCACCCCGCTCGCGAACCAATGCGGCGATATCGCGCAATTCATTCGTCGCAATTGAAGTGCCGGTGGGATTTGAAGGCGATGCCAGCAGCACGCCTCGGGTTGCCGGGCTCCAGTGTTCACGCACCATGGCGGCTGACAGTTGAAAGCGTTGCGCTGGGCCGCTGGGAATCAGACGCGCTCTGCCTTCAAAGGCAGTCACAAAATGACGATTGCAGGGATAGCTGGGATCGGGCATCAGCACTTCATCATTGCGCCCCACCAGTGCAGCACACGCCAGCAGCAAGGCGCCGGATGCACCGGCCGTGATCACAATGCGCTCTGCAGCGACATCAACCCCAAAGCGCTGGTGATAATGCGCAGCGATAGCCTCGCGCAAAGCCGGCAAACCAACCGCATGGGTGTAGCGCATCGTGCCACCAGCAATTGCTTTTGCAGCAGCATCCAGTACCGGCTGTGCCGCTGGAAAATCAGGCTCACCGATGCCCATGTGAATTACCGAGCGACCGGCCTGCTCCAGAGCCGCCGCCATCTTGAGCAGCTCCATCACATGGAAAGGCTCGATCTCATCAAGCCGGGCGGCGAGTGGAAAGTTCATGCAGAAAGTAGCCGCAAACGAACAGCGCTAGCGGCTGGCGGCCACTTCGGTTGAACGCAAGCTGGCAGCCAGTTTGTCGAGCACACCATTGACGTACTTGTGCCCATCAATACCACCGAAGGATTTGGTCAGCTCAACAGCTTCGTTGATCACGACCTTGTAAGGAATTTCGATATGGTGCTTGAGCTCGAATGCACCAATCAATAATGCCGCATGCTCAATCGGCGACAGCTGATCGATAGCACGATCAATCAGCGGCACGATCTCTGAACGCAGGTTATCAACGTCACGTATGGTCCCGTGCAGCAAAAGATCAAAGTGTTCTGCATCAGCCTTGTCAAAACCATGCGCATTACGTATGTGGGCGTCAATGGCGCCAGCATCTTCCTGACTCATTAGCCACTGATACAAGCCCTGCAGCGCGAATTCGCGAGCGCGATGGCGCGGTGTGCGGCTTTTGTTCGGATTGGCATGCTGCGACTTGCTACTCATGAGGTTGGGCCTTATTCATCATCGGCTGCGTCAGCCTCGTCGGCCAGTTCTTCCATGGCCGCAACCATATTGGCCATTTCAACGGCAACACGCGCGGCATCAGCGCCCTTGCCTGCCATGCGTA
>JBIIEY010000198.1:0-4453 GCA_044237595.1 Burkholderiaceae bacterium
GGCCAGCGAGCGCTCCGGCAAAATCGTCGCCGAGCTCACTGATGTGAGCAAGGCGTATGGCAACAAAGTGATCGTGCGTCATCTGGATGCCACGATTATGCGAGGTGACAAAGTTGGTCTGATCGGTGTGAACGGCGCAGGCAAGACAACTTTGTTGAAACTCATTCTTGGTCAAGAACGGCCTGACGCCGGCACGGTGAAGCAAGGCAGCAAGCTGCAGATAGCCTATTTCGATCAGATGCGCGAGCAGCTCGATGATCAGGCGAGCCTCACCGACACCATTGCGCCCGGTAGCGACTGGGTCGAGGTGAATGGACAACGCAAGCATGTGATGACCTATCTCGGTGATTTTTTGTTTGCACCCGAGCGTGCGCGCTCTCCCGTCTCCAGCTTATCGGGTGGCGAGCGCAATCGTTTGCTGTTGGCGCGCTTGTTTGCAAAACCAGCCAATGTGCTGGTACTTGATGAGCCGACCAATGATCTGGATATCGATACGCTGGAATTACTCGAGCAATTGCTTGAAGAGTACACAGGTACGGTTTTTCTGGTCAGCCACGATCGTACTTTTCTGGACAATGTAGTGACTCAGGTGATCGTGGCCGAGGGTGAAGGGGTATGGCGTGAGTACATCGGCGGCTATTCCGATTGGGAGCGCGTGCGATCTCGCGGTGCGGCAGCCGTTGCCGCCGAAGTCGTCAAGCCTGCAGTGAAATCAGTAGCAGCAGCCGCTGCGACAAAAGAAAAGACCAAAAAACTCAGCTTCAAGGAACAGCGCGAACTCGAGCAGCTACCGGAACTGATTGCTGCACTGGAGACCGAGCAGGCGGAAATTTCAGCAAAGCTCGCCGATGCCGAGCTGTATCGCAATCAGCCAGATCAAGCTCAAAAACTCAATCAGCGCTATGCCGAGATTGACGAGTTGCTGATGTCGGCGCTGGAGCGCTGGGAGGCGATGGAAGTACGTGCCAAGAGCTGAATACCGATCTCATGCTCGCGTTCGTCATTCATCCGCTGACCGTCTTTAATGGTGCTTTAGCCGAAACCGACAATGAAAGACCCGAAGCCAGCTAGTTGATCTTGCGACTTGCAGCGCGTAATTCAGGCAATCGCTTTCTCAACAACTCTGCATCGGTCGCTTGAGGGCATTGGGCGAGATAAGCCTCGATATCCTGTAACGCAGCGCTGGGGCAATCCAAATTCGCATAGGCGAGACCACGGTCGCGTCGTTCTTCGATTTCATCCGGCAGCAAGATCACCAGCTTCTGCTGCACGCTCAGGAATTCTTTCCAGTGCGGTTGTTCAGCGTAGACCGCTTTAAGGTTGCGCAGCATGCGAACCAGAATGCTTCGCTCTGTTGCATTGGCGAGATAGCTGGCTAGCGGTGGATCGTCCGGGTTGCGACCGTTGATGAAATACGGTTCCAGTCTTTCCTCGATTTCCTCGCGTGAGAGACTCGCGCCGTTGAAAGGATCAAGGATGATATCGCCGGTCTTGATCGACAGTTTCATCAGGAAGTGACCGGGGAAAGAAATGCCTTTGACATCTAGTCCTACCTGTTGAGCAAGCTCCATGTAAATCACCGCCAGCGATATCGGAATGCCGCGTCGCGTTGACAAGACTTTGTGCAGATAGCTGTTGTCCGGGTTGTAGTAGTCATTAAAATTGCCCGAGAAGCCTAGCTCTTGATAGAAAAAATTATTCAATAGTCGCAGTTTGGGTATCGGTGCAATATCCGTGTGCAGTCGACGTTTGAGTCGCACTGCAAACTTATCAATATCCGTGAGGCAGGCAGTCAGATCAAGTAGATGTTCATCATCCTGCGCGATGCACAGTGCCGCTTCAAACAAGGGGATATGCGCATCGTCCTGCACCAGCGAAGCGAAGTAGTCATTGGATTTGATCATCGTCAGCCTGCTCAGCTCAATTCACGTTTGAAGTCGGCAAACCGGAAACCCATCAAGGCCAGCGCGCCGAAGTAACTGCCCGCGCATACGAACATCACCAGCATTAGTGCGCCGATACGCATCATGGGTGTGGCTTGCAGTGCAATCCAGTCAAAACGTGTCGTCAACCATAAACCTATGCCTGCGAGCAGGAACAGCGCTCCAATAACGCGAATGGTAAACATTGTCCAACCCGCCAGAGGTGCATAAATTCCCTTGCGACGAAGACCGATGTAGAGAAAGAGCGCATTGAGGGTGGCGCCTAATCCTATCGAGAGCGCAAGACCCGCGTGGGCGATCCAGGGCACGAAGACGATGTTCATGAGTTGTGTGACCACCAGAACCCCGATGCCGATCTTGACCGGTGTACGTATATCCTGTTTTGCGTAAAAACCTGGCGCCAGTATCTTGACCAGTATCAGACCCATTAGCCCAACGCCATAAGCGATCAGCGCTCTCGATGTCATGGTGACCGAGATGGCGTCAAATTTCCCGTAATGAAAAAGCGTTGTTGTGATGGGTTCGGATAAAACCATGAGTGCAACAGCCGCCGGTGTGGCAAGCAAAATGGTGAGCCTGAGACCCCAATCGAGTAAGGAGGAATACTCGCCGTGATCCCCGCAAGCATGGGCTTTGGACAAGCTGGGAAGGAGAATGGTGCCTAGCGCTACACCGAGCAGCGCGGTGGGTAGTTCCATCAGGCGATCGGCGTAAGACAGCCAGGACACGCTGCCATCCGGCAAATGGGAGGCAATATTGGTGTTGATGATCAGACTGATCTGCGCCGCTGACACTGCAAAGGTCGCTGGCAGCATTTGGCGCAGCACTCTGCGCACGCCCGGATCTCTGAGCGCGGCCACCGGATTCATCCCGATGCGCGGCAGCATGCCAATTTTGCGCAAGGCCGGTACTTGAAACCACAATTGCAGTACGCCACCGATGACAACCGCAATAGCCAGCGCATACACGGGCTGCGAAAGCTGAGGCGCCAGAAAGATTGCGCCAGCGATGAAGGAGAGATTGAGAAGAACGGGGGTGAAGGCGGGCACACGAAATTCCTGCCACGTATTCAGAATCCCGCCCGCCAGCGCGACCAGCGACATGAACAAAATGTAGGGAAACATGATCCGGGTCATGGTGACCGATAGCGACAGCGCCACCGGATCCGAGCTAAACCCGCTGGCCATCAGTAAAACGACCATGGGCGCGCCAATGATGCCCAATATCGTCGTGGCAAGCAGTGTCCAGAACATCACCGTCGCCACATGATCGGCCAGCGTGCGGGTGGCTCGATTGCCCTGCTGGTTTTTGTATTCCGCAATGATAGGCACAAAGGCCTGCGAAAAAGCGCCCTCGGCAAAAAGTCTGCGCAGCAGATTGGGGATGCGAAAAGCAACGAAAAAAGCGTCGGTGTAGACCGAGGCGCCGAAAGTTCGCGCTACCAGGAACTCGCGGATCAGCCCTGTGATGCGTGAGAGCATCGTCATGCCAGAAACGGTGGCTAGCGTTTTATGCAAGTTCATGGCGACCGATTATATCCGCAGGTTTCGGGCAAATTTGGCAAAAAATTGCTTTTATGAAAATTAATGATCCCCGATTTTGGTGGGGCGCACATGAAAAGATGCTGTCCTTCTTGTTTGTCCTGAGAACAAAAACCCGCTATAATCGCGGTCTTTCGAATTCCGCCCGGGGCCAGTTCCCGAGCCCCATTGTCAGGAAACAAGTCATGGCCAATACAGCCCAGGCACGCAAGCGTGCCCGTCAAGCAGTCAAACTGAACGAGCACAATTCCAGCCAGCGCTCCACGCTGCGCACAGCTATCAAGGCTGTTCGCAAGGCAATTGAAGCGGGCGACAAGGCAGCAGCCGCAGCCGTGTTTCAGGCATCGGTCTCCGTGATTGACCGCATCGCCGACAAAAAGATCGTTCACAAGAACAAGGCAGCACGCCACAAGAGCCGTCTGTCGGCAGCCATCAAGGCGCTGGCCTAAGTTCGAGTTGTGATGGGCCGCGCGGACTGGATTGTCCGGTCTGGCCCGATAGCGAGAAGCTCGAAAGATCATATAACGGTGTCGGCGTGATTCGACGCCGTTCATCGAAAACCCGTCTGGTGATACTCAGGCGGGTTTTTTATTGGGGCAGCCCGGTGACTTGCACGCCGGATCGGATGTTCTTCTGCCTGAACCAGCCCTGATTCATCTCCAGCGCAAATCGCGCCGGTTTTTTTGCGCAGTGCGCATTCAGGGTTTGCGGCTGCATGTCTTCAATATTGATAATGCGCCCTTTCTCATCGATAAACGCGACCGACAGCGGGAGCAAGGTGTTCTTCATCCACATGCAGATATGCCGAGTCTCGGGAAAGCGGAAGACCATACCCTCGTTGGGCGCCATTTTTTCTCGAAACATCAGGCCCTGAGCACGTTGCTCATCACCGATGGCTACTTCTGCCTTGATGAGGTGGACACCGATGCTCAGCATCGTGGTCGGGAATGTCTGCTGCGCATGACCGAC
>JBIIEY010000017.1:0-14832 GCA_044237595.1 Burkholderiaceae bacterium
TTTGCTATACGAGCAATCAAAAATCCCCGAGGCAAAAAAAGAATTCAAGACGCTGATTGATCAGAAAAAAGACGATCAGACAGCACTGTTTGCGCTCGGCCTGCTGTCGGTACAAGCCAACGAGCTCACTGAAGCAGAAAAATATCTGTCGGCGTATATCAACACGCTCGGTGGTCTGCCCGACCGGGAACGCGATGCGACGCAGGCCTTGATGATACTGGCCCAGATCGCAGAAGATCGTAACGATGTGGCCGGCGCGCTGAAATGGCTGGAGATGGCAGACACACTGACCCATCAAGGCTCGGTGACTGCAATACTCAAGCGTGCGCAGCTGCAATCAAAAAATGGCAAGGTCGACGCTGGCCGTCAGCTTCTGGCAGAAGCTGATGCCGAAAGTGATGATGACCGCGTCAGGCTAATCATCGTCGATGCCCAGATTCTGCGCGATGCGGGTCGTCTGTCCGAGGCCATCAAAGTGATCGAAGATGCGCTCGAAAGCCTGCCTGACAATATTGATCTGTTGTACGAATACGCGATGCTGGTCGAGAAAAACCGCGAGTTCGATGCCATGGAAAAGGCGCTTCGCCGAATCATACAGATCGCGCCGAGTAACCCGCAATCTTATAACGCGCTCGGCTATTCTTTTGCTGAACGCAATATACGTCTGCCCGAAGCCTATGACCTGATCAAGATTGCACTGACGCTCGCACCGGATGATGCCTTCATCATGGATAGCATGGGCTGGGTTGAATTCCGCATGGGCCGACTGGAAAAAGCAGAAGAGATTCTGCGTCGCGCCTACACACTGAGACCTGATCCGGAAATTGCTGTCCATCTCGGTGAAGTCCTGTGGTTACTCGGCCGCGAAGACGAAGCAAAAAAACTCTGGCGCTTTGCCAACGGCAAGGATCCGAAGAATGAGTCTTTGAAAGGCACACTGGAAAGATTCCAGGTGAAGCTGTAATCATTCATCCGATGCGGAGACTCTTTATTTTGGGTTGTGTGTGGCTTGCTGCTTGCACAACCCTGCCTGAAGGCCCACTCAGCGAACGCAACTATCAGAGCACGATCTCGGTGGGTGGTCGCTTGTCGGTACGTTACCAACAAGCTGGCCAGCCACAATCGCTGCAAGGTAAATTCCGCTGGCAACAGCAAGGTGAGCAGACGAACATCACGCTGTACTCACCACTGGGGCAGACGATTGCCACGATCGCGATTACACCGGGGCTGGCCGTGATGGCGCAATCGGACGGCGAGAAAAAGCAAGCGCCCAATGTCACTGCACTGACCCAAGAGGTACTCGGCTGGCCCATGCCAGTGGATGGCCTGCGCTACTGGCTGCAAGGCTTTGTGCCAAACGTGGATGGCAAATTGCAAACGGCCTCGCCGGATGGCACGCCTGATTTTCAGAGTGATGGCTGGCGCGTGCGCTATGTGAGTTGGCAGCGCAACGCGAGCATTCAATATCCGAAGCGTTTCGATATGGAGCGCACCACCGCAGAGGCCGGCGATATCGTTCTGCGGCTTGTGATCGACGAGTGGAACGACCGCTAACGAGATGAACCATCTGCACGACTGTCGCGCGCCCGCCAAGCTCAACTTGTTCCTGCATGTGGTTGGGCGGCGTGATGATGGCTATCACTTACTGCAATCGGTGTTTCAGCTGATCGACCTGGCAGATGTGCTGCATTTTGATCTGCGCGACGATGCGGTCATTATGCGCGTGACCAATGTGCCCGAGGTGCCCGCCAGCGACGATCTGATCGTGCGTGCGGCGCAACTGCTGGCCGACGTTATGACCCAGCGCGGGGGCAAGCCGGCAGGGGTGAACATCGCCATCGAAAAACAGATCCCCATGGGTGGTGGTCTGGGCGGCGGGTCGTCGGATGCAGCCACGACCTTGATAGCGCTCAACCACCTCTGGCGGGCGGGCATGACACGCAGCGAACTTATGGCGCTGGGCTTGCAACTCGGCGCTGATGTGCCTTTCTTCCTGCTGGGCAAAAATGCTTTCGTCGAAGGTATAGGCGAACAACTCACGGCGGTGCCCACACCGCCCACCTGGTTCGTGGTGATACACCCCGGTATTTCGGTGCCTACGCCCGTGATCTTCAGCGCCCCCGAATTGACACGTAACACCAAAGCGGTCAAAATAGCGGACTTTTCTGGGGGCCCCTTGGGCTTCGGAAAGAACGACTTGCAAGCAGTAGCCGCCCGGGCTTTCCCTCCTGTTGCAGACGCCGTCGAATGGCTGTCCGGCTTTGGTGAGGGCCGCATGACCGGCTCCGGCGCCTGTGTTTTTGCTGCCTTCGCCTCGGAATCAGAGGCAGATGCTGTGCTTCAGAGAGTGCCCGCCGAGTGGCGCGTCTGGAAAGCACGTACGCTGGCAGCACATCCGATGGCTGATCTGCTGCAGTCGTAATCAGGAATTCGTCCAGGCGCATGATCGCCGGACTCTGGGTTGTGTAGGGGAATCGCCAAGTTGGTTAAGGCACTGGATTTTGATTCCAGCATTCCAAGGTTCGAATCCTTGTTCCCCTGCCATTTTATTTGTCCGCCGCCGTAGATGGATCCGGTACGCGGGCTTGCATAAGCCACCAAACTCGACGAAGCCGCCAGTGCCGGAAGCAGTACCCGGTCTTGGCGGCTTTTCAAACTGTTAACAGACTGTAGTCAGGGATCCCATGTCGCAAGAGAACCTGATGGTTTTTACCGGGAACGCTAATCCTGCGCTTGCCGATGGCGTTGCATACCAGCTGGGCATCCCGCTGGGCAAGGCCGTGGTCTCGCGGTTCTCGGACGGCGAGATCGTGGTCGAGATCAACGAGAACGTTCGCGGTAAGGACGTCTACGTTCTGCAATCGACTTGCGCACCAACCAATGATCACCTGATGGAAATCATGCTGATGGTCGATGCGCTCAAGCGCTCATCAGCTGGCCGGATTACCGCTGTACTGCCGTACTACGGTTATTCGCGGCAGGATCGCCGTCCGCGGTCCGCACGTGTCGCGATTTCGGCCAAGGTGGTGGCCAATATGTTGCAGGAAGCAGGTGTAGACCGTGTGCTGATCATGGATCTGCATGCGGATCAGATTCAGGGATTTTTTGATATCCCTGTCGATAACATTTACGCTTCGCCCATTCTGCTGTCGGACCTGGTTGAAAAGCATTACGACGACTTGCTGGTGGTCTCGCCTGATGTCGGCGGCGTTGTCCGTGCAAGAGCGCTGGCCAAGCGTCTCAATTGCGACCTGGCGATCATTGACAAGCGCCGACCCAAAGCCAATGTATCTGAAGTTATGAACATCATTGGTGAAGTCGAAGGCCGCAACTGCGTGATCATGGATGACATGGTCGATACCGCCGGCACACTGACCAAGGCAGCTGAGGTACTGAAAGAGCGCGGCGCAAAGAAGGTTATTGCTTACTGCACGCACGCAGTACTGTCGGGCCCTGCGATCGACAGGATTGCAAAATCGCCGCTGGATGAACTGGTCGTGACAGACACGATACCGCTGAGCGACGAAGCCAAAGGCTGCAAGAAAATCCGTCAGCTCTCCTGCGCTGCATTGCTGGCCGAAACTATCCGCCGTATCAGCAAGGGAGATTCGGTGATGTCGCTGTTTGCCGAGGATGAGGCTGCAGGCTGAATTTAATTTGGGCGGGCACTTGATGCCTGTCTTTTTTCGGTCCCCTGGTCGCGGGGGACTTAACACCAAGGGCGATTAGCCCGTAACAGGAGTTCACATGAAAGTTGTCGCATTTCCACGCACTGAGCAGGGGTCCGGAGCGAGCCGCCGCCTGCGCAGAGCTGGCCATACCCCTGGCATCATTTACGGTGGCACCGCAGCGCCGGTCAACGTTGCACTTGACCACAATGCGCTGTTCCACGCATTGAAAAAAGAAGCCTTTCACTCGTCGATTCTCGACATGGAAGTCGATGGCAAATCCGAGAAAGTGCTGCTGCGTGATTTCCAGATGCACGCCTTCAAACCGCTGGTGTTGCACGCTGATTTCCAGCGCGTGGACCCGAACCAGAAAATCCACATGAAAGTGCCGCTGCATTTCATCAACGCAGAGATTGCACCTGCCATCAAGCTCTCCGGCGGCATTATCAGTCATGTCATGAACGAAATCGATATCAGTTGCTTGCCTAAAGATCTGCCTGCATTCGTGGAAGTTGATCTGTCGAACATGCAGGTAAATACCTCGTTCCACGTCGCCGATCTGAAGCTGCCGGCAGGTGTCGTGGCTGTGCATGCAAAAGACAACCCCACCATCGCAACCGCGACGGTGCCCGGTGGCAGCAAGGCCGATGAGCCCGCTGCAGCGGCTGAAGAAAAGAAATAATCTTCGAAGTCATCAGGCGAAAAAGCCCGTCCGTGCGACGGGCTTTTTTTCGGCTAGCGAGATGACGGCGCGCGGTATCGTGGCTTGTCGGATAATCGCTTTGCACACCACTGAATCAATACCCACATGTCCATACGTCTGATCGTCGGGCTGGGCAATCCCGGCGCTGAATATGAAGCCACCCGTCACAACGCCGGGTTCTGGCTGGTCGATCGCCTGGCGTCTGGCCAGTTGCGTCGGGAGACGCGGTTTAATGCGCTGGCCGCGAAAATCCGCATGGCAGGCGAGGAAGTCTGGTTGCTGGAGCCGCAGACATTCATGAACCGCTCCGGCCAATCCGTTGGTGCGCTGGCGCGCTTTTACAAAATTGCCCCTGAATCCATTCTGGTCGTCCATGACGAGCTTGATTTGCGGCCGGGTATGGCAAAGATAAAAAAAGGCGGCTCATCCGGCGGACATAACGGGCTCAAGGACATCACTGCTGCACTCGGCACACAAGATTACTGGCGTCTGCGCATAGGCATAGGTCACCCGCGCGAGTTCCAATTGCAACAGCCCGTCGTGGACTTTGTACTGCATCGCCCGCGCAAGGAAGAACAATCGCTGATTGATGACAGCATAGACAAGAGTCTGTCCGTGATTCCCCTGCTGTGCGAAGGCCGATTCGAACAAGCGATGATGGAACTGCATACGGATGAAAAGCCGGCACCCGGCACGTGAATCCCGTTCCTCGCTGTTGACTTGGCTGTTACTAGTCATTCGGATAATCGGCTGGGCGCTCACTCGGGGCAGCGCCGATTAAAAACCACCGGAAACTTTCGGACGCAAAACGGTCGGCCGACATTTGATTTGTCTGCCTGCTGTAATGCGCGGCTGCGCTGGTTCTGCATTCAGCGCGGTTTTTTTCGATCTCTCCCTAATTCAGATCAATGGCATTCCGCCGCTGCAATGAAACAATAGCTTCAACGCCACAGTATTAAGCGTTTATGGTTCGGATACTCCGGTAGTCGCCCGGCACATTAATGGGGGAAATAGACCAAGAATGTTTCCATGGATTAAAAGTAATTAACGAATATCCATAAAAATCAGCAACTTGGATTATTTTACGAAAAAGGCAATTATTAATACTTTTTTGATAATAGCTCACCTATAATGCGGTCACTGGCCACAACAATGTCCGATAGGTTGTGTGTTGAATGAAACTTCACTTGATGGGGATTGAAATGACGAGCTACAAGGAACTGCAGGGTCAAATTGAGAAACTGCAAAAGGAAGCTGAATTGGCCAGAAAAAATGAGCTGACCAATGCGATTGCAGATATTCACGCCAAAATGAAGGAATACAATCTTTCAGCGGAGGATTTGGGATTTGGCGGCAAGAGAAAACCCATGAAAATGGTGCGCCGCCCGGTGGCACCCAAGTATCGCAATAACGTCACTGGCGAAACCTGGAGCGGGCGCGGGAAGCCCCCAAAATGGATGGCGGGACGTGACAAAGCGCAATTCCGCATTCAGGGCGTATGAAATCCTGAACCCACGTGATCCTACCTAGCCGCCTCAGGGCGGCTTTTTTTACGCCTTGCTGCTACTTTGGAATGCCGCCTCGGTGCGTTTGTATTCCATTTGTATTCAGTTTGTGGCTTGCCTGTGGACTGCTCGAAGCCTGTTCGTGAACGTGTTACGTATTAATCGCGACACCACTGGCCGGGCTGCTCCCGAAAAAACCCAAACCCGTTTTCGACGGCTGAACGCTATCCATATCTGCTGATCAGGCCGCTTTTCCGGGCAGTAGCGGTGCCACTGCCGCCCGCAGCAGAATTCGGACATCGGTCAGCAAACTCTGGCTTTCGATATATCGCTGTGCGTGCTCGAGCCGTATGGGCAGCACCTGTTCAACATAGGCTTCCTCCAGCGCTTCGCCCTCGAGACCGGCCAGCAGTTTTTGCTCATGGCGGAATTCAATCGAAGCCAGATCAACGAGCCCGGGTTTGACCGATAAAACGAGTTTTCTCATCGCTGTTGGATAGCAACCCACGTAACGCGGCAACTCAGCGCGCGGCCCGACCATCGATAAATCACCGCGTAATACCGTCAGCAGCAAGGGCCAGCGACCGATGCCGAGTCTGCGCAACACTGCGCCGATCCGGGTCACCTCCTCTCCCTGACAGCCGGCTACGGTTTCCATCGCATCCGGCTCGGCATTTGCAGTCCGGAATTCCCAGACCTTAACCATACGGCCATTGCGGCCGACCCGGTGCGAACGCGTCATGATGGGACCCGGCGAATCCAGACGAATCAGCACCGCAATCAGCAAGGCCAGTGGCAAAGCCATCAACAACAGCACAAGCGCAACAACAACATCAACAACGCGTTTCATCCGAATCCTTTCACAGCCAGCATTTATTATGCGGTCCGGCGCAGTGTAATCAATTTTTCCGATCTCCCGGCTACAGTCTCATCGGTGGCCGGCTTGGTTACAATAGCGCCTTTCGCACCGTGCTTTGTTCGAGCCCCTCGTATTGTCCGAACCGGCACCCGCTCGCGCTATCCACACGTTTCAGGATCTTCTCCATGAGTCTCAAATGCGGCATCGTTGGTCTGCCCAACGTCGGCAAGTCCACGCTTTTCAATGCACTGACCAAGGCCGGCATCCCGGCTGAAAATTATCCCTTCTGCACCATCGAGCCCAATGTCGGTGTGGTCGAGGTACCCGATCCGCGGCTGGCGCAGCTGGCCGAGATCGTCAAGCCTGAACGCATACTGGCTGCCACGGTCGAATTCGTCGATATCGCGGGACTGGTGGCAGGCGCTTCCAAAGGGGAAGGTCTGGGTAATCAATTCCTCGCGCACATTCGCGAAACCGATGCGATCGTCAATGTCGTGCGCTGTTTTGAAGATGCCAATGTCATCCACGTGGCCGGCAAGGTCAGTCCGCTGGATGATATTGCCGTGATTCAGACCGAACTCGCACTGGCTGACCTAGCCACCGTTGAAAAAACGGTGCACCGCGAAAACAAAAAAGCGCGCTCCGGCGACAAAGACGCCACTGCGCTGGTGGCCCTGCTGGAAAAAGTACAAGTCCACCTCAATGACGCCAAACCGGTACGCGCGATGGGTTTGGACAAGGAGCAAATGGAATTACTCAAGCCGCTCTGCCTGATTACCGCCAAGCCTGCGATGTATGTCGCCAATGTGTCAGACACGGGCTTCAGCAATAATCCGCTGCTGGATCAATTAACTGAATACGCCAACAGCCAGCACGCTCCCATCGTCGCAATTTGCGCCGCCCTCGAAGCAGAGATTGCCGATCTGGATGAGGAAGACAAAGGCGCTTTCCTCGCCGATATAGGCATGGAAGAGCCGGGCTTGAATCGCCTCATCCGCGCAGCTTTCGGACTGCTTGGCCTGCAGACGTATTTCACCGCCGGTGTGAAAGAAGTGCGCGCCTGGACCATACACAAAGGTGACAGCGCACCTCAAGCAGCCGGTGTAATTCATACGGACTTTGAACGCGGCTTCATTCGCGCGCAGACCATCGCATTTGATGACTACCTCACGCACAAAGGCGAACAAGGTGCCAAAGAGGCCGGCAAGATGCGCGCCGAGGGCAAGGAATACATCGTCAAGGATGGGGATGTGCTGAACTTCCTGTTCAACGTCTAAATAAAACATCGGATTCCGGGGGATTTCACCCGACAGACCCCCCGGTAAAGCCTAATGCTTACCGGGGGTTTTGTTATCTGCCGATCCTTACTCCCCCATGGAAAGCTACCTGCATGTCGGCGGGCCGGTGATGATAGCGCTTGATTCTTGACACCACTTTTTGATACCATTCGATCATGAAGCGAAAGCATCAACGCACACTCGAACTGATCTTCGCCCGGCCTGTCTCGGCGAATGTTCGCTGGGCTGACATTGAGTCCCTGTTTGTCGAGTTGGGCGGGCAGGTGGCTGAGCGAGAAGGTTCGCGTGTTCTGGTGCGTTTGTTCGGCGACAGGCGCGTGTTTCATCGCCCGCACCCAGAGCCAACGACGGACAAGGGTGCGGTTGAATGCATCCGCAAGTGGTTTGAAGATCACGGAGTGAAACCATGAACACCATGACAATCAATGATTATCAGGCAGTCATCATGTTCGATCCGGATATCCAGATGTTCCGGGGAGAATTCATCGGACTGAACGGCGGCGCCGACTTCTACGCCAAGGATGTCGATGGCCTGCGTCGAGAGGGCGAGATTTCTCTGCGCGTCTTCCTGGAAGCTTGCGCAGAGGATGGTGTCGATCCGCACAAGCATTTTTCCGGCAAATTCTCGTTGCGCATCGCCCCCGAGTTACATGAGGCCGCCACCATAGCCGCTGCAGCACAGGGACAAAGCCTCAATCAGTGGGCCGCTGAGGCGATCCGTCAAGCGGCGGAGGCGTCATGATGCCTGGTGGCACTGTGAAAACCGGGTACGAAACGAGCGTGACTGGTCGTACGCATTCTCGTGGCAAGGCGTTTAGCGAGCACTTCCTGTTTAAGTCTGCTTCTCGCCCTGCTTTCGACAGCAATGGGATAAGTTAATTTTTCAGGCGTACCAAACGAGCGACCGGCCGTTGAACTCAGGCGGTCGACGCCTTCATGATCAACCGCTGATATTTCGCCTCCAGCGCCTCACGACTTTCAGTGTGAGCGGGGTCGATGGGAATGCAAGCCACGGGGCAAACTTGCTGGCATTGGGGCTCGTTGAAATGTCCGACGCACTCGGTGCATTTGTCGGGATTGATCTGATAGATCAGCGGCCCCATGAAGATGGCCTCATTGGGGCATTCCGGTTCACAGACGTCGCAGTTGATGCAATCATCAGTAATCATCAGCGCCATGATGTTCTTCCAGGCTTCAGTTCGTTCCAGCGGCTTTATCTGCCTCGATTTTTTTCAGCAGCCATTTTTCGACTGAAGGAAAAACGAATTTCGATACATCGCCGCCCAGAACGGCAATTTCACGAACGATGGTGCCGGAAATAAATTGATATTGATCAGAAGGTGTCAGAAACAAGGTTTCGACATCAGGCAACAAATACCGGTTCATACCCGCCATCTGAAATTCGTATTCGAAGTCGGACACAGCACGCAGACCGCGCACGATCACCCGCGCATCATGACGACGAACAAAATCCTTGAGCAAACCAGAGAAACCCTCAACCACCACATTCGGATAATGACCAAGGACTTCACGCGCAATATCAAGCCGCTCGTCCAGCGAAAAGAAGGGTCGCTTGGCTTTGCTGTCTGCAACGCCGACTACTAGCCGATCAAACAGGCCCGAGGCGCGGCGCACCAGATCTTCATGACCGCGCGTGAGCGGATCAAAGGTTCCGGGGTAAACAGCTGCAACCATGACGAAGTCCTCTGACGATGAAGCCGCAGGCAGTTTTATTGCCATGCAGAATACGAAGAACGCGAATTATGCCCTAAGGAAGCCCTGATTAAACAAAACCGACAACTTTTGTGGCTGGCCGAATAACACCAAACCCTTTGCTTTTCAGGTCCGCGCGTCCGCACCACTACGCCGGCTCGGCATAAAACGCGGCCTTACTCAGCACCTACCTCATTCGATGCCGTGTCATCAGGAGCGAACAGGCCGAAATGCACCATGCCGGCCTTGTCGAGACGAACCACTTTCCAGGCGCTCATCCACTCGGCCGCCTCCGGACCGGTAAAGGGCTGATCAGATTCAGCATAGACCAGCCCACCGGGCGCGAGCAAGTCCCGGCACCGGGGCAACAAGGTCGGCAGCCGCTGCTCCGAATACGGTGGATCCAGAAAAATCAGGTGGAACTTTTGTGTCTGGCGCGTGAGCAACTGCGCGGCATCGCCACGCTGTATGCGCACGTTGCTGGCCTCCAGCTTGTCGCGCGTGGCCTCTAGCCTCTGAATTGCTCGAGGGTCAGATTCCACCAGCAAGACACTCTCGGCACCGCGACTGGCAGCCTCGAAACCCAGCGCACCCGTACCCGCAAAGAGGTCGAGGCAATGACGTCCCCGCCAGCTGCGATGCTGAAGATGTTCCAGCCAGTTGAACACGGTTTCGCGTACTCGATCAGGCGTGGGGCGCAATCCTTCAACGTCGGGCACGGGCAAGGGGGTGCGCTTCCATTGCCCGGCAATGATGCGCACCTGCCGAGGCACAGCAGGCTTGCGGCTCACGTGCTGCTACTTTTCACCGCCGACCACGACCGTGACCAGATTCTCCATCAGCAGCTTGCGTGCGAAGGCGGCACGAATATCGGCAATGGTGACCTTTTCCACGCGCGCAGTCCAGGTATCGAGGTAGTCGAGCGGCATTTGATGGAAACCAATCGCCGCCATGTTGTCCAGAATTTTTCGGTTGTTATCAATCCGCAGCGGAAAGCCACCGATCAGATTGTCTTTGGCCGCTTTCAGTTCGGCTTCGGTCGGGCCGTCACGCAAATAAGTTGCGATGGTGTCGCGCACGACTTTGAGTGCCTCTTCCGATTGGTCCTTTCGCGTCTGCAAGCCCGCCTGATACGGTCCGGGCTGGGCCATCGCACTGAAGTAGCTGTAGGCACTGTAGGCCAGGCCGCGCTTCTCGCGAACTTCACGCGTCAGGCGCGACACAAAACCGCCACCCCCGAGGATGTAATTACCCACCGTCAGCGCAAAAAAATCGGGATCACTGCGTGCCAGTGCGGGTGTGCCAACCAGTATGTGCGCCTGTGATGCAGCATGGGGAATACGCTGTTCGATGCCAACGGGCTTGGCGACTGCGGGCATCTCAGGCAAAGGTTCACCCTGCGGCAAGCGACGCGTAAGCTCCAGTGCAATGGCCTGCGCCTCTTCGCGGCTGACATCACCAATCATCGCGATCACGGCGTGATTGGCGACATAGTGTTTGGCATGAAAGCTCAGCAAGTCTTCGCGGGTGATCGCTTCTATCGACTCGACCGTAGCCTCTGCACCATACGGATGCTCGCCGTAGGCCAAATGCCAGAAGGCTTTACTGGCGATGGATTCAGGCTTGGTCAGTGATTCGCGTATACCTGCAATGGTGCGCGCTTTGTCGCGTGCAAAAAATTCGGCAGGCATCGCCGGTTGCGCGAGCAAACGAGCCAGCAGACGAACTGCTTGCTCGCGCTCGGACTTGGAAGACAGCGTGCGCATCGCCAAGCCCGAACGGTCAGTGCCCGCGCCACCACCGCGCTGGGCGGCAATGTCGGCAATCGCGTCAGAGATCTGCGATTCGCTCATCGCAGATTCAGTACTGCCATCGGCGAGTGTGGATGCCGCAATACCGCGTGCGAGCATGGCATTGGTCAGCGAGGCCATACCAGATTTGCCAGCCGGATCACGCCGACTGCCGGCATCGAAATCCACGTTCACATCCAGAATCGGAATGGTGTGGTTCTCGACGAAATACACACGCGTGCCATTGGGCAGCGTCCAATGCTGGATATTCAATGCCGCATGCGCTGTACCTGTGATGCACAACACAGCAATGATCAGAAATTTTTTCAACATCGTCTTTCCTGGTTAAGAGCTCGGCGGGATTCTTAGTGACGAAGACCGGAAACATCCGGCTTGCGCTCGGCCTGCGCTGCCACGGGCAGGGGTTCAAGTGTGGCCACTGTCAGCTGATCATCGGAAAAATATTTCTGCGCGACTGCCTGCACCTGCGCTGGCGTGACAGCAGCGAGCTTTTCGATCATGCGATCAATCTGACGGAAGGAAATACCCGACATCTCCATCGAACCAATTTCCATCGCCTGACCAAAAACAGAATCGCGTTTGTAGACCTGACTGGCAATCAGTTGTGCTTTGACACGTTTGAGCTCCTCCGGCGAGACGCCGTCTTTGGCGATGCGCTCCACCTCAGCGCGCAAGGCTTGCTCCAGCTGTGCGACGCTGGTGCCTTTGGCTGGCACACCCGAGAGCGTGAACATCACCGGGCCGCGCGCAGTGCCATCATAGCCGGCGTCCACGGAGTTAGCGAGACGCTCGGTGCGCACCAGTTTTGCAGGTAGGCGCGCATTGTCATAACCATCGAGCACGGCCGCCAGTACATCGAGGGCATGCGCCTCATCATCTTTTTCTACATCGATGAGCTTGGGTACCTTGAAGGCCAGAATGAGATAGGGATTTTCAGCCGGCGCTCTGACAACCACGCGCTTGATACCCGTCTGAGGTGGTTCTTGCTGCGGTTTCATTTTAGGCAGTGTCTTTGGCGGAATTTTGCCAAAATATTTTTCGGCAAGCGCGTGAACCTGCTTTGCATCGACATCACCGGTGACGACCATGGTGGCGTTGTTGGGCGCATACCAGCGCTGATACCAGGCCAGCGCATCAGCCGCCGTCATGTTTTGCAAATCATCCATCCAGCCTATGACTGGATTTTTATACGGATGCGCCACATAAGCCGTTGCATTCAGTGCTTCATACAACAAGGCAATGGGTTGATCGTCAGTGCGCAGACGGCGCTCTTCCATGACAACCCGGATTTCCTTGGCAAATTCTTCCTTGTCCATCCTGAGGTTTTGCATGCGATCTGCTTCCAGCGCCATGACTTTTTCGAGACGGGATTTCTCAACCTGCTGGTGATACGCGGTGTAATCTTTTCCCGTAAAAGCATTGTCGCGACCACCCAGTGCAGCCACTTTTTCGCTAAACTCGCCAGGCTTGAGCTTTGCCGTGCCCTTGAACATCATGTGCTCAAGCACGTGAGCTACGCCCGTCGTGCCATTCTGCTCATCCATGCTGCCAACGCGGTACCAGACCATGTGCGCCACAGTTGGCGCACGACGATCTTCCTGCACAATGATGCGCATGCCATTGGCTAGCTTGAATTCCTGTGCCTGTGCACCAGCCCATGCACCGTCGGCAACAAGGTCGAGCATCATTACCAACAAACTGACAAAAGCCAGCCGTGCCGCGCGAAATTTCATGGTCTTTGCTCTGCTAAAATAGGAATCATCTGGCGCGGAATTGCGCCGAAGCGACTGATTGTAGCCGCTTGTCTTTTTCCCCGCTGCGCACCACCCCGGACGCCGATGTTCAAGTTTTTCAAGAAAAAATCACAGGAACCCGAGGCCCTCTCCGCGATCGATGCTAGCGCGACCGGCATTCCATCCGCTGCGCCAGCCGCAGCCTCTGGGACATCATGGGTGCAAAAGCTCAAATCGGGCTTGACCCGCACCTCGTCGAACCTTTCGACACTGTTCACCGGCACAAAGATCGATGACGCTCTTTATGAAGAGCTGGAATCTGCGTTGCTGATGGCAGATGCGGGGGTTGCCGCAACAACGCAATTACTCGAAGCGCTGAAGGCGCGCGTAAAGCAAGACAAGCTGACCGACTCAGCGCAAGTAAAAAACGCCCTGCGCGAGCTGATGATCGCCTTGCTCAAGCCATTGGAAAAGCCACTGGAACTCGAGCGTGCACAGCCTTTGGTTCTGATGATTGCCGGTGTCAATGGCGCGGGTAAAACTACCACCATTGGCAAGTTGGCCAAGCACATGCAGCGTCATGAGCAGAAAGTCCTGCTCGCTGCAGGTGATACCTTTCGCGCGGCGGCGCGTGAACAACTGATGATCTGGGGTGAGCGCAATGATGTAGCAGTCATCGCTCAAGAATCGGGCGATCCGGCAGCGATTGCTTTCGATGCGGTGCAAGCGGGTCGCGCACGCGGCGTCGATGTGGTGATGATTGATACCGCAGGCCGACTCCCGACGCAGCTGCATCTGATGGATGAACTCAAAAAAATCCGTCGCGTCATCGGCAAGGGCATGGAAGGTGCACCGCACGAGGTCCTGCTGGTCATTGATGGCAACACCGGCCAGAACGCGCTTGCTCAGGTAAAGGCCTTCGATGATGCCTTGTCACTGACCGGGCTGATCGTTACCAAGCTGGACGGTACTGCCAAGGGTGGTGTGCTGGCCGCCATCGTCACACAGCGCGCGATACCGGTATATTTCATCGGCGTTGGCGAAGCGATCGATGATTTGCAGCCCTTTGTTGCCTCAGAATTCGTTGACGCGCTTCTGGGCTGATACCACCGTACTTTTGAAACGAACCGTGTGAAACCTGTCTTTTTAACCGACCAACGATCACGCACATAATCGATGTCCATCATTTCGTTTTCTCACGTTACCAAAAAATATCCGGGCGATGTCGTCGCACTCGCCGACCTCACGCTCTCGGTCAACGAAGGAGAACTGGTTTTTCTGACTGGGCCATCAGGTGCCGGCAAATCCACATTACTCAAATTGGTGGCCGGTATCGAGCGCCCCACCGGCGGAGTCTTGCTCGTCAGCGGTCAGGACATGCGCAAACTTAATCGGACGACGCTGCCTTTTCTACGGCGAAAACTGGGCCTGATTCTTCAGCAGCACCGACTCCTGCAGGATCGCAACGTACTCGATAACGTCATGCTGCCACTCATCGTCACCGGCGCATCGCCCCAGGAATCACGGCAGCGCGCCATGGTC
>JBIIEY010000199.1:0-4445 GCA_044237595.1 Burkholderiaceae bacterium
CGGATAGCCGTCGGCATAGCCGCAGGCCACAATACCAATACGCATGGGCCCATCGGCAATGAACAGGCTCCCATATCCCACGGAGTCACCAGCGCGCAGCGACTGGGTGGCAATCACTCGGCTTTGCAGTGTCATCGCTGGCTGCAACCCCAGCGATAACGCACTCTGAGCCCCGGGCGCACCGCCATACAGCATCACACCCGGCCTTATCCAGTCGCTTCGTATCTGGGGTTGCAACAAGGTGGCTGCGGAGTTGGACAGACTGATTTCTGCATCCAGACCGGTAGTGGCACGCTGAAAAGCCTCAATCTGCGCAGCGACATCCGGCATGGTGCCGTTCGAATCGGCATTCGCAAAATGGGTCATGAGTGACAAAGAGCGTACCGCAGGTAGCGATTTAAGACGTCGATAGATTTCACTCACCTGCGATGGCATGAAACCAAGACGGTTCATGCCCGTGTTGATTTTCAGATGTACCGCCAGCGGTCGATTGACAGGGCTTGTTTCCAGCATTCGACATTGTTCGACATGGTGAATAACGGGTTGCAAGTCATCTCTGACCAAATGTTCGATATCGGCCACATCGAACATACCCTGCATCATCATGATGGGCTTCTGCCAGCCCAGTTCACGCAGTCGCGCGGCGCGATCAAATTCAACCAAAGAAAGGCCGTCTGCAGCCTCAAATGCCCGCGTTGCATGTTCCAGACCGTGGCCATAGGCGTCCGCCTTCACCACGGCCCATGTTCGGGTGTCTGGAACGGCTTTTCTGGCAGCGGCGAGATTAGCCTGCATCGCAGCAACATGCGTAATGGCGACGAGTGGTCTGGGCATCAGCGGGAGAATTCGGAGAAAAGAAATCAGATGAAATGGAATGAAGCTCATTTTACCGGACGCGCGAGCCGGCGCGATGAGCGCCTGACCGCCGGCCGGGTCGAAACTGGCTTTCGTGGTATAAAGCAAGCCGCCGTCGCACTCTGCCCAAGCCCACCAATCACTGTCCTCCCCGAATGAACCGCGGCTTCTACACCATCATGGCAGCGCAGTTTTTTTCGTCGCTTGCCGACAATGCGTTGCTCATCGTCGCCATCTCGGTGCTGGTTTCGCTACAGGCACCGGCATGGATGACGCCGATGCTGAAGCTCTTCTTCGTGCTGTCTTATGTGATTCTGGCGCCATTTGTTGGCGCGTTCGCCGATGCCTTTCCCAAAGGCCGGGTCATGTTCATTACCAATCTGGTCAAGATCTCCGGCTGCATGATGATGTTTTTCAGCCTGCATCCGCTGCTCGCTTATGCCGTGGTGGGTTTTGGCGCTGCCGCCTATTCCCCCGCAAAATACGGCATACTGACCGAACTGCTGCCAGCAGAAAAACTGGTAGCGGCCAATGGCTGGATCGAAGGTCTTACGGTGCTTTCCATTATCTTCGGCACCGTCTTGGGTGGGGTATTGGTCAGTGAGCGGTTTGCGCAGGCGCTGGCTTCCCTGATCCCTTTCCATCATCTGCAACTCAGCCTGTCGCTTGAATTCGCGCTGGGTGTGGTCATGATTGCTTACTTCCTGGCAGCTGTCTTCAATCTCAAAATCCCCGATACCGGCGCGCGCTATGCAGCGCAACAGCGTAACCCGATCAAGCTGGTTATGGAATTTTCGCATTGCGTCACCGCGCTCTGGCGCGACCGCCTCGGACAGATCTCACTGGCAGTGACTTCCCTGTTCTGGGGTGCGGGTGCGACGCTGCAATTCATTGTGCTGAAGTGGGCCGAAAAAGCATTGCACCTGCCGCTGGCAAAAGCGGCAGTACTGCAGGGCGTGGTCGCCTTCGGTGTAGCCTTTGGCGCCATGGCCGCCGCCAAACGTATCCCTCTGAAAAAATCATTGAGTGTCATGCCCATGGGATTCCTGATGGGGCTGATCGTGACGATCATGGTGTTCGTGCATTCAACAACGCTGGCCTATCCACTGCTCGTACTCATCGGCGCCCTCTCGGGCTATTTTGTGGTGCCCATGAATGCATTACTCCAGCATCGCGGACATGTGCTTATGAGTGCAGGTCATTCGATCGCGGTGCAAAATTTCAGCGAAAACGCGTCCATTCTCTTGATGCTCGGGCTCTACGCATTGCTGGTCAAACTTGATCTGAGCGTGAATATTGTGATCGTGCTGTTTGGACTGTTTGTCTCCGGAGTAATGTGGATGCTCATGAAAAAGCATGCGGCCAATCAGCGCGAGTATGATTCAATGCATCTGATCGGCGAGGAAAAACATGTCGGCACCTAAAGGGGTGGCGCCGTCAGGCCGCGCAGCTTTCTACCCGCCTTGCCTTGCCAGTCGTCCGGCACAATAAATCCCCGATCGCTCTCCAGCCAGACATCTTGATCGCGCCTCAGGCTTGCCACCATCACGGGCATGGGATCTTCTTTAAATTGCACGCGTAATTGTTTTTGAAGCTGGGAGCGGCTCACGACCTCTTCATCCTTCATGCGCGCCGGTGCGAGCCAGGCGAGTCGCGGTAAAACAGCGCAGTTTTCGCTGAGATGCGTGTCGATTTCCTCCAAAGTGCACCACCAACCGCGACAGTGATTTTTTTCAATTCCTAGCCTCTGTGAGGGAATCTCTTCGCCACGACGATAAAACAGCCAGCCACGTAACAATGCCTGCGCATCATCTATAGGTCTTGGCAACAAAGCCTGTGCCGCCGGATGCTGACCCAGCGACAGCTGCCTGTCGAGAATCTTGCGCATTTTTGCACCCAGCGTATCCGCAAGATTAGGACCCACAAAGTAATCGGCCGTCTGCACATTGGCCCAGGCTGGGTCGCTGGAGCACAACAAATAAAATTTCGTCGCAAACTCCCAGTGGAGCAAGCTCACACCATCAGAAAGCAGGAAATCAAACTCGCCCACCGTCTCTTCCTTGCCCGCACGGACTTGCATACCGTGCGCCACCAGTTGTTTTTGGTGCGAGAAATAGCAGGCGAGCAGCTTCTCGGCATAACGGCCAAGACGCGTGAAGGGGTTCATTTCCAAAGATGCGCTGAGTAATTCCGGTTCCTCATCCAACGCCGTCAGCCAGTCTCGGGCAAGATCAGCAGCATGCGCGGGCAGGCTGGCAATTTTGCCCTCCCATCGCGGGGATTCGGCGTCGAGTAAATCGGGCGCATCCAGTAACCAGGCCAGCGCGCGCACATGCGGATCACGCAAGCCATGCCAGCGTGCATGAAAACCCTGTTGGAACGAGGACGCGTCAGCGTCCATTCACAAGGCTCATCGCGAGGCAGAGGTCTTGCCAGCTCTTGGCCTTCTCGGTCGGCTCACGCAGAAGATAGGCTGGGTGATAGGTCGCGATCAAAGGTATGTCGGCACGATCATGCACTTCTTCGCGCAGACTGGCCAATGATGTTTTAGTCGGCAATCCAAGCAGTGCAACTGCCGCGGTTTGACCGAGCGCAACGATGACGTCCGGTTGAATTAAATCAATTTGTCGTTCCAGATAAGGCAGACAGGCGGCGACTTCATCTGCTGTCGGCGGACGATCGCGCCCGTCAGCACCGACCGGACGACATTTGACGATATTGGCAATGTAGGTATGCGTACCCCGATTGAGCCCCAGTGCGCGCAGCATATTGTCCAGCAGCTTGCCAGCTGGGCCGACAAAGGGTTCGCCCTGCGCATCCTCTTGACGGCCTGGCCCCTCACCCACAAACAGCCAGCGTGCCTTGTGATCCCCCACACCCGGCACCGCATGGGTTCTGCCCTGACACAAACCGCAGCGACTACACCCACGAATATTTTCTTCGAGTGTCGCCCAATCCATGTCCATCAAGCGCGCTGCGTGCGCCGCTCCGTTGGAAGCCGTGCTATCTGTCAGTGCGGTGGCGGTGGCAGCGGAAACGCTACACGACTCTTCTGCGGCCAGCCCACGCCGCTGCCATATGGGTCCGAGCCCCATCTGCTGCAACTTGCGAACTTTGTCAGGATCCATCTTCATGGCTCAAAGCATCTTTCGCATCACGATGGCATCTTCGCGTCCCGCGCCGGCTGCCGGATAATAATTTTTACGCTGACCAATTTGCGCAAAGCCCAAATGGTGATAAACCATCAAGGCGTGATTGTTCGACGGCCGCACTTCCAACAGTACGGCGTGCATGCCAGCATCGCGTGCCAATCCAATCAGTCTATCAAGCAGCTTGCGACCGAGGCCTTGCCCCTGCACCTCCGGGCGCACCGTGATGTTAAGCAGATGCACTTCTTCGACCGCATACATCATTAAAAAATAGCCGAGCAAACAACTATCCTCATCACGCAACACCCAGGCCTCATAACCACTATCCAGTGAGTCGAGAAAGTTGCCGCGCGTCCAGGGAAACGGGTAAGCATTCAGTTCGACGGCAATGACATCTTCAATGTCAGTCACGTTCATTCTGGAAAAGCAAGCTTGCTGCCC
>JBIIEY010000200.1:0-4441 GCA_044237595.1 Burkholderiaceae bacterium
ATGATTGGGGCGAACGCTTGTTCTTTGATGATCCAATCGGATGGTGGATTTTTTCGCTTTGGGGTTGAGAGTCGTTCGGTCGTGCGGTTGTAGATCATGGTGCCCAAGTACTTTGGGTTTCGCAGAATGTTTTTCACAATTTCTTTTGACCATCCCTCGGCATAGGCGGGTGGCGTAATGCCCATGGCGTTTAACCGATCCGCAATTGCTTGGTAGTAGATCTTTTCGGTCAAAAACCAATCAAAAATCTGACGCACGATCGCGATCTCTTTGGGTGGGCCGGGGACCAAAATGACTTTGTCAGATTGCAGGGATTTGCGCTCCCCTGAGTCCATCGTGCCGCGTTGTTTGCCGGTGGGACTGACCATCATGCGGCGCATGCCATAGGGACCTCGGGCACCCACATGCCAGCCCAGCTTGGCTAGGTGGGATTGGCCACGAAATACCTTATCGGACAACTCCCGGCTGTATTCACTGGCCATGGCGCGCTTAAGACCTTTGACGATATTGGCCATGGGCGAGCCGTCATTACTAAACATCTCAGCGCAGTAGATCACTTGCTTGCCTGCACGGCGGCATAAGAACTCGTAATGCGCGCTTTCATCGTTGTCCTGAAAGCGGCCCCAGCGTGAGATGTCATAGACCAAGATCACGTCGTAAGGCGCTTGGTTGGCAATGACATCCGCTAGCAACTGCTGGAGACCTTTGCGACCTTGAATTTTGAGTCCAGTCTTGCCTTCATCGAGATAGGTTTTGACGATGGTGAGTGCGTTCGCTTCGGCGTATTCAGCGATCCGCGATATTTGGTTGGCGGTTGAGTATTGCTGAAGCTCTGTGGACATCCGCACATACTGTGCGGCACGTCGGGTAGTTAGGCTCATGACGATCTCCTGGTGCCCATCGGTTGGGCTTGGTTGTTGGAGATCAGTCAGTAACGGCGGCGTTGGTTGAGTTCCCGGCAATGCGGCGGCACTCGGAAAAATTGGTGGGTATTACTTTGAGCTATAGAGGTGCCCGGGACGAATACGAGGGCGATGTGCTTGGCACGTCGACAGTTTGGTAACTGCGGCAGGATTGGCGCGGGATGCTAAAAAAGAGGGATGCGATATGCGGAGATGGTGCTGCTGCTGGAATCGGACTTTATGTCCGGAAGTTATCAAAAAGACAACTACCTACAGAGTAATCGTGCAATAACCGTGTAATTGCCAGTTTAATAATAAAGCCTTTGTAACGCGCTGATTACAAAGGCTTTTTTTATTCGGCAATGCTGGATTTTCGTACTTCTGCGGACTTAACAGTCCGTCGCTCTACCGACTGAGCTATCAGGGAACAGACGCAAGATTATGCCCGAAGGCCATGTCCTTGTCAAAACACCCCACAATTACGGGCAAGATCAAGGCCGGCGGGTAAAACGCTTACAGCACCTTGGCAATCGCATCGACCACGCGGTCGATATTGCGGGAGTTCAGCGCCGCCACGCAGATCCGGCCTGTATCGACGGCGTAAATCGAGAATTCCGTCTTCAGACGCTCCACCTGTGCCTTGGTTAGGCCCGAGTACGAGAACATGCCGCGCTGCTGGACCACAAAATCAAAGTCATGGCCCGATGCCTTTGCCTTGAGTTTGGCGACCAGGTCACCGCGCATGGCGCGGATGCGGACACGCATGCCGGCCAGTTCTTCTTCCCACATCTGGCGCAGTTCAGGTGTCGCGAGTACTGTGGCGACGACCTGACCGCCGTGGATTGGCGGATTCGAATAGTTGGTGCGGATGACGCGCTTGAGCTGGGACATCAAGCGGGCCGCTTCTTCGGCGCTGGCGGCGACGATGGACAGTGCACCTACGCGCTCGCCATAAAGCGAGAATGACTTCGAAAAGGAGTTTGAAACCAGCAGCGGACCACCCGCGGCCGTGAATTGGCGAACCACCTTGCCGTCTTCGGCGATGCCGTCACCAAATCCCTGATAGGCCATGTCCAGAAACGGTACCAGGCCGCGGTGTGTGACGACTTCGATGACTTGCGCCCATTGGGCATCGGTCAGGTCGGCGCCGGTTGGGTTGTGGCAGCAGGCATGCAGGACGACGATGGATCCAGCAGGCATGGATTTGAGGGCATCCAGCATGCCTGCGAAATTCACGCCGCGCGTGCTGGCATCGTAATACGCGTAATTGTTCACGACGAAACCGGCGGATTCGAAGAGGGCGCGGTGATTCTCCCAGCTGGGGTCGCTGATATACACCTGCGCATCCGGCGCAAAGCGCTTGAGGAAATCTGCACCCAGTTTCAGCGCGCCTGTGCCGCCCAGTGCCTGCGCAGTGATCGCGCGTTTTGAAGCGATGACTTCGCTGTCGGCGCCAAACACCAACTCCTGGACTGCCTTGTCATAAGCGGCAAGACCTTCGATGGGAAGGTAGGTGCGCGGCGCAGATTTTTGCATCAGCGTTGCTTCGGCCTGTTGTACACACTGCAGCAGTGGCACTTTGCCATTGTCATCGTAATAAACCCCGACGCCTAAATTGGTCTTGTCAGGGTTCTGGTCGGCGTTGAACGCCTCGGTGATTCCAAGAATGGGATCGCGGGGTGCCATCTGAATAGCAGCGAACAAGGGTGCGGATAACGGAGCGTTCATCGTGTTACCATGAAAAGTTGTATTGGGTTTTGCTCTTACGTGTCTCAATTGCACATAAAAAGACGCCAAGTGCCGCAAAAACTGCGAAACCCCGCATTTTACCAAAGGTCAAAATTAGATGGCTGAAATCTCCCAGGTCGATACTCCGCTTGATGAGTCGCGATTCGTGCGTTTTCCGGATTCGCCATTTCAGTTGTATCAGCCTTTTGAGCCGGCTGGTGACCAGCCTGCTGCAATCGAAAAGCTGGTTGAGGGTGTGCAGGATGGCCTGTCCTTCCAGACTTTGCTGGGTGTGACCGGCTCCGGCAAGACGTTTACGATGGCCAATGTGATTGCCCGCATGGGGCGGCCCGCCATTGTGTTCGCACCAAACAAGACACTTGCCGCACAACTCTACAGTGAGTTTCGGGATTTTTTTCCGAAGAATGCGGTGGAGTATTTCGTCAGCTATTACGACTACTATCAGCCTGAGGCCTATGTGCCGCAGCGTGATTTGTTCATTGAAAAAGACTCGGCGATTAACGAGCACATTGAACAGATGCGGCTCTCCTGCACCAAATCATTGATGGAGCGCCGCGATGTGGTGATCGTCGCTACAGTATCTGCCATTTACGGTATCGGTAATCCTGCCGAATACCACCAGATGGTGCTCACGCTCCGAACGAAAGACAAGCTCTCGCAGCGCGACGTTATCGCTCGTCTGATTCAGATGCAGTACACCCGCAACGATATCGATTTCGGGCGCGGTACCTTTCGGGTGCGTGGCGATACGCTGGATATTTTCCCTGCTGAGCATGCCGAGCTGGCAGTACGAGTGGAATTATTCGATGACGAAGTCGACAGCATTCAACTCTTTGATCCGCTCACCGGTCGTGTGCGCCAGAAAATTCCTCGCTTTACTGTCTACCCGGGCTCGCATTATGTGACGCCACGCTCGACGGTATTACGGGCGATCGAGACTATCAAGGAAGAGCTGCGCGAGCGGCTGGATTTTTTCCGTAAAGAGAACAAATTAGTCGAGGAGCAGCGTCTCGAGCAGCGTACGCGATTTGATCTGGAGATGATGCAGGAAATTGGTTTCACCAAAGGCATCGAGAATTACTCGCGTCATTTGTCAGGCGCCAAGCCGGGCGAGCCTCCACCGACGCTGGTCGATTATCTTCCCGATGATGCGCTGATGTTTCTGGATGAGTCTCATGTGCTGATGGGGCAGCTGAACGGTATGTACAACGGCGACCGTGCGCGCAAAACAAACTTGGTGGATTACGGATTCCGGCTACCGTCGGCACTCGATAACCGGCCACTGCGCTTTGATGAATTTGAAACCAAGATGCGCCAGACCATGTTCGTGTCGGCGACGCCGGCGGATTACGAGAAAAAACATTCAGGACAGATCGTCGAGCAGGTGGTGCGTCCTACGGGGTTGGTCGATCCTCAAGTCATCGTTCGGCCTGCGAGCACACAGGTGGATGATCTGATGAACGAGATTGCCGATCGGGTTGCCAAGAGCGAGCGCGTATTGGTCACCACGTTGACCAAGCGCATGGCCGAACAGCTGACAGAATTTTTGAGTGATAACGGTGTTGCGGTTCGCTACCTGCACAGTGATATTGATACCGTTGAGCGTGTAGAGATTATTCGCGATCTGCGGCTCGGTACCTTTGATGTGCTAGTGGGTATTAATTTGCTGCGCGAAGGTCTGGATATTCCCGAGGTATCGCTGGTCGCTATTTTGGATTCAGATAAAGAAGGTTTTCTGCGTTCCGAGCGCAGCCTGATTCAGACCATTGGACGTGCTGCCCGAAACATCA
>JBIIEY010000201.1:0-4407 GCA_044237595.1 Burkholderiaceae bacterium
GCCAGCCGAGCCGCCGCACCATTGAGCGAAATCTCGCCGCTGCCGCGCTTTCCCCGAATCGCATAAGTAGAAAAGCGCTCGCCGTTATTGACGTTGTAAAGCTCGATTTTTTCAAACTCGCGGATATCGGCCGCGTCCAGCAGATCTTCATCAATCCCGCATGAGCCCTCGTAATTGAGGTCGCATTGCGTGACTGCCGCGCGATGGATTTTCGCGCGCAGCATGATACGTTGCATTCAAGCCTCTACTTGCGAATGATTTCACCACCCGTGCACATCAACGTGGCCGCCACAATTTCATCGCTGCGGTCGACTGCCAATGCGCCTTCCTTGTCGATAATGAGCTTGAGGAAGTCAAGAACATTGCGCGCATACAGCGCCGATGCATCCGCGGCGCACAGTGCCGGGATATTGGGCTCACCGATAATGGTCACGCCATGTTTGACGACGGTCTTGCCCAGCTCGGACAAGGGGCAATTACCACCCTGCTCCACCGCCATATCGACGATCACGGAACCCGGTTTCATCGCCTTGACGGTTTCTTCCGAGATCAGCACCGGTGCCTTGCGACCCGGGATCAGGGCTGTCGTAATAATGATGTCCGAGAGCTTGGCACGCTCGTGCACGAGCGCCGCCTGACGCTGCATCCAGGCCTCGGGCATGGGGCGCGCATAACCGCCGACGCCTTTGGCGATTTCGCGCTCTTCATCGGTCTCATAAGGGACATCGATGAACTTGGCGCCAAGCGACTCGACTTGCTCTTTTACTGGCGGACGTACGTCGGAGGCTTCAATCACGGCGCCCATGCGCTTGGCGGTCGCAATGGCTTGCAGGCCAGCGACACCCACACCCATGATCAGCACGCGGGCCGCTTTGACGGTACCGGCCGCTGTCATCAACATCGGCATGAAGCGCTGGTAGGCGTTGGCGGCCATGAGTACCGCTTTGTAACCGGCGATATTGGCTTGCGAAGACAGCACGTCGAGCGACTGAGCACGCGTAATACGCGGCGCAGCTTCCAGAGCAAATGCCGTCAGGCCTGATGTGGACATCGCAGCGATATTGTCGGCATCGAAGGGATTGAGCATGCCGACCAGTACGCTGCCGGATTTCATTTGCGAGCGCTCGCTCTCGGACGGCGCTCGAACTTTCAAGACCAGATCGGCAGATAAAGCATCAGCCGCTGCACCTATGCTCGCGCCGGCAGCAACAAATGCCTCATCCGGGATGCTGGCGGGGACACCCGCGCCAGATTGCACTATGACTTGATGTTTAGCGGAGATCAGTTTTTTGACTGTCTCGGGTGTTGCGGCGACCCGCGTTTCACCCGCCCGCGTCTCGGCTGGGATGCCGATTTTCATGGAGTTCTCCAAAAAAATAAAAATTGCGCCCGAATCTTACACTTAAATCAAAAAAGCGAACTGTCGTTCTATTTTCTCGTATGCAGAACCATTCACCGACAGGAAAGCATTCTTATTTGACAAATAATTCAGATGCAAGGTCGTGCATTCTGCACCGACTTACCCGCTCATCGCGCAGAGATCGATTGATTCAGCCCAATCCAACGATACAAGTACCAGAACAAACCAAAGCAAGGCGGTAATCGGCAGGAGTAAAATGCCGGGTCGCCCCACGCTGGGGCCTTGAAAGCAAACATGTCCGACCTCTGGAAACCCTCTGTCACCGTCGCCGCCATCATTGAACGCGACGGGCAGTTTTTGCTGGTCGAAGAAGAAACCAGTGATGGCATACGCTTCAATCAACCCGCTGGCCATCTGGATCCTGCAGAGTCACTGATCACCGCCGTCAGCCGCGAAGCGCTGGAAGAAACGGCGCATGAATTCACGCCGGACGCATTGGTCGGCGTTTACATGTCGCGCTACCAGTCAACGCGGACGGGCGAAGATGTGACTTATCTGCGCTTCGCGTTTTCCGGTCAGGTCGGGGCTGTTCATGATCAGCCGCTTGATGTCGGCATTTTGCGCGCTGTCTGGATGAGCTACGAAGAACTCATCGCGACTCAAGAGATGCACCGCAGTCCTCTGGTGCTTCAGTGCGTTGATGATTATCTTATTGGCAAGCGCAGTCCTCTGTCGATGTTCTACACGCATCCGAGCGTGACGGGATTCAGCTATGCCTAAACAACGCGTCGTGCTGGGCATGTCCGGCGGCGTGGATTCGTCGGTGGCCGCATGGTTGCTGAAAAAGCAGGGCTACGAAGTAATCGGTCTTTTCATGAAAAACTGGGAAGACGATGACGATGATGAATACTGCTCCACCCGAGAAGATTGGATTGATGCGGTCAGCGTGGCCGATCTGGTGGGTGTCGATATCGAAGCGGTCAACTTCGCCAGTGAATACAAGGACAGAGTGTTCGCCGAATTCCTGCGCGAATATGAAGCAGGCCGCACACCTAATCCCGATGTACTCTGCAACGCAGAAATCAAGTTCAAAGCCTTCCTTGATCACGCCATGCATCTGGGCGCCGACCTGATCGCAACGGGTCATTACGCGCGCGTGCGCGAGCGTGACGGTCGCTTTGAATTACTCAAGGCCATTGATGCCAGCAAAGACCAAAGTTATTTCCTGCATCGTCTGAATCAATCCCAGTTGTCGCGCACGCTCTTCCCGCTGGGCGAACTGCAAAAAACCGATATCCGTCGTATCGCCAGCGAACTGGCGCTGCCGAACGCACGCAAGAAAGATTCGACCGGCATTTGCTTCATAGGCGAGAGACCATTCCGCGAATTTCTGAATCGCTACCTGTCTTTCCGGCCCGGCCCGATGATGACCCCGGAGGGCGACATCGTGGGTGAGCATGTCGGACTTTCCTTCTACACTATGGGCCAGCGCAAAGGCATTGGCCTCGGGGGCAGTCGCAAGCACCGCAATGACGATGGCAACCACGATGCCTGGTATGTGGCGCGCAAGGACATCGCGACCAACACGCTCTATGTGGTGCAGGGCCATGATCATCCCTGGCTGCTTTCTGCGGGGCTGGCGGCGGATCAGGTGAGCTGGGTCGCCGGCTCGGCCCCGGCCGAGGGTCCCGTGTCCGCAAAAACCCGCTATCGTCAGGCCGACACCGCCTGTACACACTCATCTCTTCCCGGCACTGGCTTCAGTTTGCAATTCATGGAGCCACAGTGGGCGGTCACTCCGGGCCAATCCGCGGTGCTCTATGACGGGGATATCTGCCTCGGCGGCGGCATTATCGACAGGCCCCTGCAACCGGCCTAAGCCACCATACCTCCGCAATCCGCAAGCCTGATCGCCCCAGCCTCGCTGGGGTTTTCGCCTTTTTGACGCCCCCGGCAAGAATTCAAAAAAACCCCTTGCAATCGAGCATGGCTTCGTTAATAATCTAAACAAGAATTGTTCGCATTTACACATCACGAGCCCACCATGATTGTTTGCGTCTGCCACAACGTTTCCGACAGAGCCATCCGTGCTGCGATGGATGCCGGTGCGACCTCGCTCTCGGAAATTCGCTCACAACTCAATGTCGGCGCGTGCTGCGGTAAATGCCTTCCGAGCGCAAAAGCACTTGTCAGCGACCACCGCGAAGAAGTCGCCACTCGTTTTGCAGCACTGCGTCGTGAACTCGTCGCTGCCTGATTAGCCGTTTCCCATCCCCGCAATAACAGCCATCCTCATTACATCCAGGCTTCTTTCATCGCCGCTTTGATTGCGTTTGCGAATCGTTCGCAAACGTACAATGATTCGTAATAACGAAATGAAATCGGATATCGGACATTAGAAGCATGCTGCGGTAAGATGCGCTACGTTTTACAACACGCCGCATTCAAACCACACGCACAGAGGCCCCCCATGAAAGGTGATCCGACTATCATCAAGCTGCTCAATGATCAGCTCACCAATGAACTAACCGCAATCAACCAGTATTTTCTGCATGCGCGCATGTACAAGCACTGGGGGTTTGAAAAACTGGGCAAAAAAGAATACGCAGAATCAATCGGCGAAATGAAGCATGCTGATCAGCTGATCGACCGTATTCTGATGTTGGATGGCCTGCCTAATCTGCAAGCGCTGCACAAGCTGATGGTCGGTGAAAACACCCCCGAGATGCTCGACTGCGATCTGCAACTTGAGAAAATCTCTCAGCAAACCGTCAAGGACGGTATCGCGGCTTGCGAAGTAGTACGTGATTACGTCTCACGCGAGTTGTTCCAGCATATTCTGGATGACACCGAAGAACATATCGACTGGTTGGAAACGCAAAAGGATTTAATTACGAAAATCGGTCTGGAAAATTATCTGCAATCGCAAATGGATGATGAATAATCAGTCTGATAAAGCATAAAAAAACGGAGCCTCTGGGCTCCGTTTTTATTTAGGGTCTTAGCTACACCACCCTCAAACGACGGGAACGGTGTCGCGGAATGAA
>JBIIEY010000202.1:0-4395 GCA_044237595.1 Burkholderiaceae bacterium
CGTGAAGAGCTTCTGGCTAATACGGGGTGTGAGATTATTTTTGGGTGAGTGGGTGAGGATGATGGCTAGATTTTGGTTTGTGCCATTCGCTTTACCGAAGTTATTTGCGTTGGTTTTTCTAAGAGTCCCCACCCATCACTGCGCCACCCACCCACCATCCATATTCCAAGCCACACCTCGCACCTGTATCGCCGCATCGCTGCACATGAACACGGCTAGCGCACCCAGTTGGTCTGTCGTCACAAATTCACCTGAAGGCTGCTTTTCTGAAACCAGATCGCGTTTGGCCTGATCGGTGGAGATACCTTGGGCGGCTGCTCGTGCATCGACTTGTTTTTGCACCAGCGGTGTCAGCACCCAGCCCGGACAAATCGCATTGCAGGTAATGCCGGTCTGCGCAGTTTCAAGCGCGGTGACTTTCGTCAGGCCGACGATGCCATGCTTGGCGGCGACATAGGCTGATTTGCCGGCAGAGGCGACCAGACCGTGCGCCGACGCGATATTGATGATTCGGCCCCAGTTTTTTTCACGCATCTTTGGCAGGGCCAGTCGTGTGGTGTGAAACGCTGAGGTCAGGTTGATGGAAATCACAGCATCCCAGCGCTCGATGGGAAAATCTTCGATGTTGGCCACATGCTGTATGCCTGCGTTATTCACAAGAATATCGACACTGCCAAAGCGCGCGGCGGCATCCTGCATCATTTTTGCTATTTCATCGGGCTTGGTCATGTCGGCATTGCAGTACAGCGTCTCGACCTGATAATCATTTGCCGTGGCTTGTTGCAGCTTTGCAATTTCGGCAGCGTCACCAAAACCATTGAAAACAATATTCGCGCCTTCTGCGGCCAGCGCATGCGCAATGCCAAGACCTATGCCTGAGGTGGATCCGGTGACCAGCGCGGTTTTGCCGGACAGCTGAGGTTTCTGCATGATGAGCCTCGTAAAGATGAATGATGTAAGTACTGAGAGCCTATCTCGTTAGGTCGATGGCAAGGCGTGCCGACGCAGACAGTAAGTCCTGTACGGCAAGTAGGTGCAACGCTGCCAGCGGCCTAAGGAGATAGGCTCTAAAAATCCTGAAGATTGTACGCGCATAGACCAGTAAAATGCGCATACCCATGACCCACTCTGGACAGGAAGCACAACGATGACGCAGTCTCGAATCAATACGGTGCAATGCCTTTCACCCGCCGGGCTGCACCGGATGGCCTATCAAACCTGGGGTGACGATCACAACCCGCGGGTGCTTATTTGTGTGCATGGGGTGACACGGGTCTCGGATGACTTTGATAGGCTCGCTGAATCACTCAGCGAACATTACCGGGTGATTTGCCCAGACGTCGTCGGGCGAGGGCGTTCCGAACGGCTGCGTGATCCGCGCCTCTACGCCGTACCGCAGTACGTGAGCGACATGGTGACGCTGATCGCGCGGCTCAATGTGACGCAGGTGGACTGGGTGGGTACCTCCATGGGTGGGCTGATCGGCATGGGGCTGGCTGCGCTGCCTGATTCTCCGATTCAAAAAATGGTCCTCAACGACATCGGCCCCAATCTGAATTTTCCGGCCTTGATGCGGATTGGCGACTACATCGCCAAGGAGGTCCTCTTTGACAATTTTGAGCAGGGGCGCGAATACATTCGTACCGTCAGCGCTCCCTTCGGGCCGCACAGCGACGCCGAATGGGACAAGCTGGCACGCGACGTGCTGCGCGAAGGCAGCGATGGAAAATGGCGGCGTCACTATGATCCCGCCATTGCCAAGGGTTTCGAAGGCATCACCGAAGAAGGTACCAAGCGCAGCGAGGCAGGCTTGTGGGCGGCCTATGACGCGATACGCGCGCCTGTTTTGCTGGTGCGCGGGAGTGAGTCCGATCTGCTCACTCGCGAGACTGCGCAAGCCATGACGCAGCGAGGACCACGCGCCCAGCTGGCCGAGATACCCGGTGTGGGTCATGCCCCGACCTTCATGCATGATGACCAGATAGCGCTGGTAAAAAACTTTTTGTTGGGTTGAGTATGGTTTCAGTGGTAGCTGTCACAACGGGACAGGAGCAGTTGACGCAAGGCCTGAGCGCCGATGACGCTGCTCGCCTGAAAGCTGCCACGGAATTTGTACGGGATGCCTACCTCAATCGCGTCGTGCCGACAGGTCAGGATGCGATGGCGTTTTCTGCCGGGGTAGTGGCCACACTCGCCGGACTCAAAACTGATGCCGACACTCGTATCGCAGGAATGTTGTTCGAACTGGTCGCCCTGGATGCACCGTTGGCTGAACAAATCGAGTCGCGTTTCGGCAAAGAGATCGCCGACATGGTCTCGGGCATACGACAGCTGATGCGTTTGCATGAAGGCGCCAATTTTCTGCAAACTGAGGGCAAGACCGGTAATGCTGCCGCAAGTCAGCTCGAAACTCTGCGCAAGATGACACTCGCGATGGCCACCGATATGCGCGTGGTACTCGTGCGGCTCGCCTCTCGTTTGACCACGTTGCGTTTTTTTGCTGAACGCAAACTCGAAAATGAAACGACGCTGCGCTATGCGCGGGAAAGTTTTGATCTGTACGCACCGCTGGCCAATCGTTTGGGTATCTGGCAGCTGAAGTGGGAAATGGAGGATTTGTCGTTTCGATTCACCGACCCCGCAAGCTACAAGCGCGTGGCAAAAATGCTTGAAGAGCGACGGGTAGAGCGAGAGAGTTTTGTTGATGCATCGATCAATCGATTGAAAGAGGCACTCGCTCGTGATGGCGTGCGAGCTGACGTGTTCGGTCGCCCAAAACACATCTACAGCATCTGGAGCAAGATGCAGGGCAAGTCGCTGGACTTCTCGCGTCTGCATGATGTACGCGCTTTTCGTGTGATTGTGGATGACGTCAAGACTTGCTACACGGTGCTATCTATCGTTCATGACATCTGGATACCGATTCCTGAGGAATTCGACGATTACATCGCGCGCCCCAAGCCCAATGGCTACAAGTCACTTCATACTGTGGTCGAAGCCGATGATGGAAAAACGCTGGAAGTGCAGATACGCACGCAAGAGATGCATCGATTTGCCGAGTATGGTGTAGCCGCGCACTGGCGATACAAGGAAGGCAGCGCAGCCTCGCTAGACCAAGCCTATGACGAGAAAATCGCCTGGCTGCGACAACTGCTGAACTGGAAAAGCGAAATGGTCGATGTGGTTGTCGGTGCTGAAGGTGCTGACGATGCTGACAATGCTGACAATGCTGACAATGCTGACAATGCTAACGATGCTAACGATGCTAACGATGCCAACGATGCCAACCGTCAGTGGGTGCAGCAAATCAAGGCAGCCTCCATCAATGACCGAATTTACGTACTCACACCGCAGGCGAGGGTGATAGAACTGCCTAAGGGATCGACGTCCATTGATTTTGCCTACTACCTGCACAGTGATATCGGTCACCGCTGCCGGGGCGCAAAAATTGACGGCGTGATGGTACCGCTTAATACGCCGCTCAAGAACGGACAAACGGTAGAAGTCATTACGGCCAAAGGCGAGGCCGCTGCTTCAGGCCTCGCGGGCCCATCGCGTGACTGGTTATCGGAGGGTTACACTGCCAGCCCCCGCACACGTTCAAAAATTCGTGCGTGGTTCAATGCGATCGAAGAGGCCGAGACACTTGCACGTGGCCGCGCTTCAGTGGAAAAAACACTGCAGCGCGAAGGCAAGACTTCCACCAATCTCGATGATCTCGCGCACAAGCTGGGTTTTCAGAAGCTGGAAGATTTCTTGCTCGCAGTTGGCAACGAGCGACTGAGCCTTCGGCTCGTCGAGCAGGCGCTGCACGCTGATGAGGCTGGCCGCAATGCGGTCGTCAACCCTGACGAAGCTGTCCTGCCGCGCAAGAGCAAGGCATCGAGCGTCACGCAGGGCGCAAAATCCGGTGTGCTGGTACTCGGTACCACCGGCTTGCTGACGCAAATGGCTAGCTGCTGCAAGCCCGCGCCACCTGATCCGATTGTGGGTTTCATCACGCGCGGCAAAGGTATATCGATTCACCGCACCAGCTGCAAGAATTTTTCGCAGATGGTATTGCGCGCCCCTGAGCGCATGGTGCAAACCACCTGGGGCGATCAGCCTGCCGATACGGTGTATCCGGTGGATGTATTTGTGCAAGCACTTGATCGGCAGGGACTGCTAAGAGATATCTCGGATATTTTCCTGCGCGAGAAAATCAACGTCATCGGCGTATCGACGCGTAGCAGCAAGGGTCAGGCATTCATGTCATTTACGGGCGAGATATCTTCCACCGAGCAGCTGCAGCGCGCGCTGACGATTATTCGAGAGGTGAAGGGGGTTATGGAGGTTCGACGGCCGTGAAGCTCATAGGCTTGTAACCCCTAGTAGCCGTGAAATTAATGTCAAAAA
>JBIIEY010000332.1:0-2762 GCA_044237595.1 Burkholderiaceae bacterium
GGGCAATCCACGACCAGTACCCGGGCCACCCGATTTTTCCATTGCCCGGACTCCGTGAGCAGAGGCACCACAAACATCAGGTAATCGCCTTTTGCCGACTCCGCCTGCGCCCGGGTCTGCGTGGCAATCATGGGATGGAGAATGGATTCGAGCTGCTTGCGCGCGCTGGGATCGGAAAACACATGGGTGCGCATGGCCGCGCGATTCAGTGCGCCTTCTGATGTCAAAAAACTATCACCAAAAGTCTCACGTATCGCCGGCATCGCTGCGCCGCCAGAGCAGGTAAGCTGATGGGCGATCAGGTCGGTGTCGATGACGGCGGCCCCTAGCTTCGCGAATTGATCCGCGACCAGCGACTTGCCGCTGCCGATGCCGCCGGTCAGGCCAACGGAAAATTTGTTAAATGTCTCGGATAGTTTCATTATTGTTTTAATTTACTTCTTGCTTTACCGATGCACCGCCACACTCACTGCACGCTCAACCCCTGCCCCAACCAGAGCCGTACCAGCGCATCGCCATAAAACAGCGCAATCAGCCCGGCGACTGCGAGGAAAGGTCCGAACGGAATGGGCTTGTCGCGCTGATGTCCGCGCAGCACGATCATCGCAATTCCCACCAGCGCACCCACGGCAGAGGACAGCAGCACAATCATCGGCAGCATCATCCAGCCCAGCCAGGCACCGAGCGCGGCCAGTAGTTTGAAGTCGCCGTAACCAATACCTTCTTTGCCGGTGGCGAAACGAAAAAGCCAGTACACCGACCAGAGCGAAAGATAACCCGCGGCCGCGCCGATCACCGCGTCCGACAAGGGCACGAAGCCGCCGCCAAGGTTGACCAGTAGCCCCAGCCAGACCAGCGGGAGAGTCAGATCATCGGGCAGCATTTGGGTGTCGATATCGATGAAGGTGAGTGCAATCAGACACCACACCAGCAGTAGCGCGGCAAAGCCTTTCAGTTCGCTGCCCAGCTGCCACACCACCAGCGCCGAGAGCAGCGCTGTGATGATCTCCACTAGCGGATAACGCTGCGAAATCGGCGCGCGGCAATAGCGACACCGACCTTTGAGCCAGACGTAGCTAAATACCGGAATGTTATCCAGCGCCGAGAGTTGGTGTCCGCAAGAAGGGCAGGCAGAGCGCGGTGCGATCAGGTTGTAGCGGCTGGTGTGTGGTGCAGGTTCGTCGTTTTCGAGAGCGATGAAGTTTTCGGTTTCGCGCTGCATCATCACGGGTAGCCGGTATATCGCCACATTCAGAAAACTGCCAATCACGAGACCGATCAGAGCCCAAGCCAGCGTTGCTGGCAGATAGCCCGGCGCTGCCATGAGCCATTGGGGCAGCGAGTCCGATAGCGCGAGTGGCGGTCCAGAAGGCAGCATAGAAGACAGCACAGAAGACAACGAAGACGACAGCGTCGGCGACAGCGATTCCTGCACGTTCAGCAATCCATTCGTCATCAGACCACGGAGCCTAATTTAAAAATCGGTAAATACATCGCGATCACCAGCCCTCCAATCAGTCCGCCGAGGAACACCATGATCACCGGTTCCATCAGCGACGCCAACGATGCGACAGCGGCATCGACTTCATCTTCAAAAAACTCGGCGACCTTGCGCAGCATTTGATCAAGTGCGCCGGATTCTTCGCCAATCGCGACCATTTGTGTGACCATCGATGGAAATACCTGCGTATGCTGCATCGCTATCGTCAGACTGGTGCCGCTGCGAACGGCAGCACTGATGCGCTGCGTGGCTTCGAGATATACCGAATTGCCCGATGCGCCACCCACGGAATCCAGCGATTCTACCAAGGGCACGCCTGCGGCGAACATGGTTGATAGTGTACGCGTCCAGCGAGCAATGACGGCTTTGCGTACGACCTCGCCAAATACAGGCAGACGCAACAGCCATCGATCCGTGGTGGCCTGCAGTGACGGCGAGCGTTTCCATGCGCGAATGAAGAGCGTAGCCCCAAGCGCGATGCTGCCAAAAAGCAGATACCAGTAGTCAACGAAGCGATCCGACATCCAGATCACCATCCGCGTGGGCAGGGGTAGTTCTGCACCAAAGCTTTCGAATACGCTTTTGAACGAAGGTACCACCCAGATCATAATCACCGAGGTCACGATAAAAGCCACCGCCAGCACCGCCGCCGGATAAAACAGCGCGCCGCGTATCTTGCTTTTGATGGCGAGAGTTTTTTCTTTGTAGGTCGCTAGCCGCGCGAGCAAGTCTTCCAGAATACCTGCCTGTTCGCCGGCATTGATCAGATTGCAGAACAACGCATCAAAATACTGCGGATAACGACGAAACGCCTGGGCGAGGCTAGTGCCGGTTTCGACATCGGCGCGGATGTCGAGCAACAAGCGCGACACCGAGGCATTTGCGTGCCCGCGCGCGACAATCTCGAAGGCCTGCAGCAAAGGCACACCCGCTTTGATCATGGTGGCTAGCTGGCGGGTAAAGAAGCAGATATCTTTTTCGCTGATACGTTTTGTGCGTGCGAGTTTTTTCTTTTTGATGCGCGTAGTCAGAACACCCTGACGACGCAGACTGGCATTTGCGCTGGCTGAACTTGGTGCGCGTAATTCACCTTGCACGATACGACCGGATTTGTCTTTGCCTTCCCAGACGAAGATGGATTCATTGTTTGTAGTTTTGCTCGTACGGGAAGGGGTCGCAGTTGTCATGGGAGGGTCCTTCTTTTGTGGGTGAATTTGAGAGTGAATTTGTTGTGTGGGTTTTATTGTGTTTGACGGGGGAT
>JBIIEY010000203.1:0-4366 GCA_044237595.1 Burkholderiaceae bacterium
ACCGCTCCGGATCAATATAGTTTTCATTTTGTGGAAACAGCGTCATGCGATAGAAACGACGTGGATGTCCGGGCTCACTCGTGATACCTGCATTGTGACCACCTGAGGTCAAAAGAAAAGTCAGATCAGCGCTGTAAGACAAATTAAGTTTATAGACAGAACGCCATGGCGCCACATGATCCTTTTCAGTTGCAACAAGAAAAGCCGGAACACGAATATCCGATAAGGCCAGTGGACGACCGTTGATGCTGTAACGCCCGGCGAACAAATCATTGTTCAAGAATAAGCGCCGCAGGTACTCACTATGCATGCGATAAGGCATGCGCGTTGCATCAGCATTCCACGCCATCAGATCATTAAGCGTCTCGCGTCTTCCAAGCAAATAATGGCTGACCATACGCGACCAGATCAGATCATGTGAACGCAGTAACTGAAAAGCGCCCGCCATTTGTCGGTTATCCAGATAGCCCTGGTTCCACATGAGGTCATCCAGATAGTCCAACTGACTGTCATCAATAAACAGTCGCAACTCCCCCGCCTCGGTAAAATCAGTTTGCGCAGCAAGCAAGGTCATTGATGCAATATCTTTGTGATGCTGTTGCGCCAGCCATGCCGCCGTGATTGCCAGCAGCGTGCCGCCAAGACAATAGCCCACCGTCTGAACCTGCTGACCCGAACTGCGTCGTCGCACTTGCTCCAGCGCCTCGAGCAGACCCATTTGCACATAGGCATCCATGCCAAGATCACGATCCTCCGCATCCGGATTGCACCAGGAAATCATGTGCACCGTGTGTCCCCGGCCAACCAGATAATTAACCAATGAGTTATGCGGCGACAAATCAAGAACGTAATACTTCATGATCCAGGCCGGCACAATCAGCAAAGGCTTTTCAAAAACTTGCGGTGTCTGTGGCGCATACTGAATCAATTCCATCAGACGATTTCGGTAAATGACACGCCCCGGGGTAATCGCAATCTCTTTACCGGGACGGAATTTTTCTGTACCCACCGGTGGGTGACCACCAACGGCACGCTCCCAGTCTTCGATCAGATATTCAAAGCCGCGCAGCAAATTTCTACCACCTTCGCCGAGTGTAGCTTCAAGCACCTCGGGATTCGTCAGAACGAAGTTCACTGGTGAAACCATGTCCAGCCACTGCCGAGCGGCGAAGGAGACAACTTCTTCATGGTGCTCCGACATACCACCTATACCCGTCGTCGCGTTATGCCACCACTGCTGCTGCAGAAGAAAGCTTTGGTAGATAAAGCAAAACGGCCATTGCTGCCATTGCGGCGCAAGAAACCGTTTATCTTGCACAAGCGGATTGATGCAAGGTCCGCATTTGTGGCCGGACAGCTGCCGCATCACATAAAGTCCAAAACGCATTGTCTTGCGCATCGCCTTTTCTTGAAGTTTCTGCTGTTTGCCGGGAGAGTGAGATAAATGTACCGCCCAATCTGCAAATGCCAGCGCAAGACTACCCGGCGATATACCACCAGTAAAACGCGCCATGACAGCATGGAACAAGCGATCCGATGCAGTCGGCCCCGAGGGCTTTTCCTCAATTGCATCAGCGGGCCCACCTACTTCAGGTTCGGGTAGTCGCTGCAGACTTGCAGCAATGTTTTGTGCGGGTATATCCATTCAGTAGACTTAAATTATTTACATCATCGAAGCAGAATCGAACGTAAGCGCGTCAGAGGATCTGCATTGGACAGCGGGTTGGGGTCGCAGTGCCAATCGCATTCGTGCGAGATGCACTGATGAAGTTACCTTCTGCATTACCAGCTGTATCAAGATCTTTATTGATATGAACCTCAGTCGCCAAAGAAAAATATGTGCCCGTCCCCGGATTGCTTGCACGCGGCCGGATAAATTTATTCCTTGCCGTACTCAGTATTTTTTTCACATATCGAAACTGACGATAAAGCCATTTCCACCCTAAATTTTTTTCTCTTTGCAAATAATATTGCAGCCACTGAACGCTTCGCACATAACGGCCGTAAAAGAACATCCGTAGCACTGTGAGCGGTTGTGTCCCCATCTGTCTGAACGAGGGATAGACGATCAATCGGTAGAGATTTTTTGGTTCAGCGAGCAACTGATGCTTGTACTGGTAACGCCCCCACAGCATGTGACACTGTCGGCCACCCCGCTGAATACAGTCACTGACAGACCAAAGACAGGTCAGCAAACCCAGACGGTAAACACTCATCGCCGGATCACTTGCCGACAAGAGCATCACATAGCTATCCCCGATGCGACATGAAAATGCCCCCGCGCAGATGCGCCCGTTGATCTTTGCGACGCCAAACAAGCCACATTCGGCTGCCATCGTTAGAAGATGCTGTGTTTCGGTCGCATCAATGGCCGCTGATTTTCCACGCGCGGTCATGCTCTCGCGCTTGAAGCGCTGCAGTATCAACACCAACTGACACTGCTGCTCAACACTCAATTCGTCGCAGGCATAGGCGGTCCAGCTAAAGTCAGGAAAATCCCGCAGCAGACGATTGCGGTAGCCGCGCAGACTTTGGCGGGTGGATTTTCCCAGCATGGCCATGTAGGTCTCAGTGGACGAAGGTAGCGTCAGCACATAGTTCTCTGAGAAAGGATAAAACTGCGCGGGCAAGAAAGTCGGTGGCAGTGAGAGACTGACGGCATTGAAAGCGATATGATGAATACTAGGAAAGTTTGAGAAAACACTGGCTGCAAACGCATCTATCTGTAATGAATCAAGCGTGACGACCTCGCACAAGACGATGACTCGCTTTCCCTCGATACGAAATAGCAGCACGCCAACAATCTCGCCACTGCGATACCCAACCCAGGTGTTCGGCGTTGTCTTTTCAGGGTCACTCAACTGCAGATATCTCGATGATGCATACAGGCTGCCATGGAGTCGGTCCAGTGCCATCGATACAAAGGCAGGTATCGACTGCTTGTAAATCTCGCTGACGATGTCAGTCCCAAGCGGCAGCGCCTGAGACTGTATCGCCGCTGACCTCACTAAATTCAGTGATGTGGCGGATACCGGTACGTGATTCGACATGAATAGCCCTGACGATGAAGAAAGTCTGCTTGATCAAGTGGATGGCTGTCTCTGTCAGTCACTCGAAAAACGTACCGACACCGACAGTCCAGCGCACACCGCACGTACTACAAGCTGTCGTGACGCTGCCGGTGGCCTGACAAGACAAGCACTCGGTACGATTATTTCGCGCGCAGATGCATGAAGAATTGAGCGCCGCCAAGCAGAAACTCTGCGCGACTGTGATGGCTCAACGGGTGCGACCAGCGCTTAGGCATCATCAAGGCACTAGGGGAGTGTCCAACGGGGACCGCTCGGTGTCCAAACCGGCTGACGTGGTTCGAATCCATGCTCCCCTGCCAATTGCCAACTGAGGAGTGCATGCCGCCGACAGAATCTCCGCGCGCCATCTTCTCTTTGCGCGGCGTGGACAAGATTTATCAGATGGGTGAAGTCCGTGTCGACGCGCTGCGCTCCATTGATCTTGATTTGTATGAGGGTGAATTTCTTGTTTTGCTGGGTGCATCGGGCAGTGGAAAATCCAGCTTGCTCAATATTCTCGGCGGCCTGGATCAACCGACACGAGGCAGTGTGCATTACCTGGACTGGGAATTGACCCGCGCCAGCGATGACGAGCTGACCCAGTTTCGCCGTGAGCATGTTGGCTTTGTCTTCCAGTTCTACAATCTCATTCCTAGTCTGAGCGCTCTGGAAAACGTCGAACTGGTCACGGAAATCAGCGCATCGCCAATGGAAGCCACCGAGGCACTTCGACGAGTGGGATTGGATGACCGCCTATTTCACTTCCCGGCTCAACTCTCGGGCGGCGAGCAGCAGCGTGTGGCGATTGCGCGCGCGATCGCCAAACGTCCCGACATTCTGCTCTGCGACGAACCCACCGGTGCGCTGGATGTAGCAGCCGGCCGGCTGGTGCTGGATGTCCTCGCACAGGCCAATGCCGAGCTTGGCGCTGTCACCGTGGTGATAACCCACAATGCGGCGATTGCCGGCATGGCACATCGTGTTATCTCGCTGGGTAGTGGTCGTATTTCCGGTATCACGCGCAATGCAACACGTCTGCCTGCATCTGCACTCGCGTGGTGAGCCACCTGAGCTCACTGCAACTGAAGCTTTTGCGCGATCTGTGGCGTTTGCGCGCGCAGGCATTCGCCATCGCTGTCGTAGCGATGTGCGGCATCGCCAGCCTTGTCACGATGCGGGGAGCCTATGAAGCGCTGCGAGTGGCTCAACACACTTACTATCAGCAGTATCGCTTCGCCGATATCTTCGCCAGCGTGCGTCGTGCGCCTTTGGGTATTACCGGCGCCATACGTGAG
>JBIIEY010000204.1:0-4358 GCA_044237595.1 Burkholderiaceae bacterium
GCAGCAAGAAGGGAAGACGCGCAGGCAGCAGCTTGGGTTCTTCGGTGGAGCCATCGTAGTTGGGCTGAAAATCCACCGTACCCATATCGATTTCATCGAGCAGCAGGCGCGAGATGGGTGTCAGGCGCGCTTCGGTGTAACGCATCGCGGCAGCACCATCGCCATCGCGTGAACCGAAATTGCCATGTCCATCCACTAGCGGATAGCGCAGCGAAAAATTCTGCGCCATGCGCACCATGGCGTCGTAGACTGACTGGTCACCATGCGGATGCAGTTTGCCGAGTACATCACCGACGACGGCTGCCGATTTGCGTGGCTTGGCGGCGGGATCAAGTCGCAACTGATCCATCGCGTACAGAATTCGCCGTTGTACTGGTTTTTGGCCATCGCAAACGTCGGGCAGTGCGCGGCCTTTGACTACTGAGATCGCGTAGTCGAGGTAGGCGCGCTCGGCGAAGGTGGCCAGTGTCAGGCTCTCGCCGCTGTCATCAGCGGCGGCTTCGAAGAGGTTGGTTTGGTCGGTCATGTGTTCGTGCTTATTTCAATGATCTTTGTCTTTTTACGATGGATCCCAGCGCAAGCTGGGATCCATGCCCGTTATGCTTTGATAGGCTATTTCCTCAAATATCCGCTTCCACTTCATTCCCATGCTCTTCCAGCCAGGAGCGACGCGCAGCCGCTTCGCCTTTGCCCATCAACATGGTGAAGCGGTCTTCCGAAACTTTCAGACTCAGCTCGCCAAGTGACACAGGCAGCAAGCGCCGGGTATCAGGATTCATCGTGGTTTCCCATAACTGTTCTGCGTTCATTTCACCCAGACCTTTGAAGCGCGCGATACTCCATGCGCCGTCTTTCACGCCGTCCTTGCGCAGTTTGTCTTCGATAGCTTCCAATTCTCCGCTGTCGAGTGCATATATTTTTTGGGCGGGCTTTTTACCGCGCGCGGGTGCATCAACGCGATAAAGGGGAGGGCGGGCGATGTGAATGTGACCGCGCTCGATCAGCTTGGGGAAGTGACGGAAGAAGAGAGTGAGCAGCAGGACCTGAATATGCGAGCCATCAACATCGGCATCCGACAGTATGCAGACACGTCCATAGCGCAGGCCGGATAAATCCGGATTATCATTTTTCCCATGCGGGTCGACACCGATCGCAACGGCAATATCGTGAATCTCGTTATTGGCAAATAGGCGGTCGCGCTCGGTTTCCCAAGCATTGAGTACCTTGCCACGCAGCGGGAGGATGGCCTGAAATTCTTTGTCGCGGCCCATCTTGGCCGAGCCGCCAGCAGAATCACCTTCGACCAGAAAGATTTCATTGCGCGTCAGATCGGTAGATTCACAATCGGTCAGCTTGCCCGGTAAGACAGCAACACCCGAAGATTTTTTCTTTTCTACTTTTTGGGCTGAGCGTAAACGACTTTGCGCCTGACGTATCACCAGTTCGGCCAACTTCTTGCCGTAATCGACATGCTGGTTCAGCCACAGCTCAAGCGAGGTGCGCGAGTAGCCGCCGACCAGTCGTACTGCATCGCGCGAGTTGAGGCGCTCTTTAATTTGTCCTTGAAATTGAGGATCAAGTACCTTCGCCGACAACACAAAGGACGCACGCGCAAACACATCTTCGGGCAATAACTTCACGCCCTTCGGCAGCAGCGAGTGCATTTCAACGAAGCTTTTGACTGCACCGAATAAACCCTCGCGCAAGCCGGATTCATGGGTGCCGCCGGCAGGCGTGGGGATCAGATTTACATAGGATTCACGTACGACATTGCCATCCTCCGTCCAGGCGACGACCCATGCTGCGCCTTCGCCTTCGGCGAAACCATCGGCGTCGGGACTCGCATATTGTTCGCCTTCGAACAGAGGAATCAATGTCTCGCCGCTGCCGGACTGCGCCAGCGCTTCAGTCAGATAACCGCGCAGGCCCTGTTCATAGAGCCAGGTTTGGGTCTCGCCCGACTTTTCCTGCGTAAAAGTCACTTTCACACCGGGCAGCAGGACAGCCTTGGAGCGCAGCAGTCGCTGCAATTCGGCAATCGGAATAATTGGTGAGTCGAAATATTTAGGATCCGGCCAGACCGTCACACGAGTACCGGATTTTTTGTCTTCTTTGCCAGCGGCGCGTGACTTCAGTTTCGAGGTGAGATCGCCACCGGAGAAGGCAATCGTGTGTACGCCATTGCCTTTGTCATCCTTGCGCCAGACGGTGATGTCGAGTCTGGAAGACAGGGCATTGGTAACAGAGACACCAACACCGTGCAGACCGCCTGAGAACGCGTACGCGCCGCCCGAACCCTTGTCGAATTTGCCGCCGGCGTGCAGACGGGTAAAGACGATTTCGACCGTTGGCACTTTTTCTTCAGGATGCAGACCGACCGGGATGCCGCGACCGTCGTCTTCCACGCTCACGCTACCATCCTTGTGCAGGGTGACGAAGATATTCTTGCCATGACCACCTAGCGCTTCGTCAGAGGCATTGTCAATGACCTCTTGGATGATGTGCAGTGGATTTTCGGTACGGGTATACATACCGGGCCGCTGCCGGACCGGTTCGAGTCCTTTCAGGACGCGGATGGATGATTCGCTGTAATCAGATTTTTTACTGGCCATGCGACGAGTGAGTAGTGTTAAAAGCGGTGGGCCCGGAGAGGGTTACGTCCGACATCCCCTAAGGCAAAGTGGGTGCATTCTAATGAAATTTCCCGCAGAGGGGATGACATCGTCAGAAAAGTCTATTTCGACAGCATCTGCATTGCGCGTTCCAGCCCATCCATGGTGATCGGGTACATGCGCTCACTCATCAGCTGACGGATGATGGCAATCGACTGGCGATACTGCCACAGTGCCTCGGGTTCAGGATTGAGCCACACGCATTTGGGAAACTGCTGGGCGAAGCGCTGCAGCCACACAGCGCCTGCTTCTTCATTGTGATATTCGACAGAGCCACCGGGCTGAACGATTTCGTAGGGGCTCATGGTGGCGTCGCCGACGAAAATGACTTTGGTATCCGGCGGGTACTTGCGCAGCACATCCCAGCTGGCAAAACGCTCGGCATGGCGGCGTCGGTTATTTTTCCACAGCGTCTCGTACAGGCAGTTGTGAAAGTAGAAGAACTCCATGTTCTTGAATTCGGTTTTCGCAGCAGAGAATAGTTCCTCTACGCGGGCGATGTGGTCATCCATGGTGCCGCCCACATCCATGAGCATCAGTACCTTGACCTTGTTCTTGCGCTCGGGCTGCATTTTGATATCCAGCCAGCCAGCATTGTTGGCGGTGGCGCGGATGGTGTCATCGAGCGCCAGTTCATCCTGTGCGCCTTCACGTGCGAATTTACGCAGACGACGCAGGGCCACCTTGATGTTGCGTGTGCCGAGTTCGCGTTCGCTGTCATAGTCGCGATAGGTGCGCGCATCCCAGACCTTCACGGCGCTGCGATTGCCGCCTTCGCCACCGATGCGTATGCCTTCGGGATTTTGTCCGCCGTTGCCGAAGGGCGAGGTGCCACCGGTACCTATCCATTTGTTACCGCCTTCGTGACGGCCTTTTTGTTCTTCGAGCAGCTCTTTGAGCCTGTCCATCAGCTTGTCGTAGCCGAATTTTTCGAGGGCTGCTTTTTGTTCTGGCGTGAGTTCGCGCTCGAGGCGCTTCATCAGCCAGTCGAGTGGAATCTCGGCATTTTTTTCGAACAGAGTTTCGATGCCGTGAAAGTAGGCGCCAAAAGCTTTATCGAATTTATCGAAATTGGATTCATCTTTGACCAGCGTGATACGCGAGAGATAGTAGAAATCATCCAGCGAGGGCGCGATAACCTGCTTTTCCAGCGCTTCGAGCAGCACTAGAAATTCCTTGATCGAGACCGGGATTTTCGCGCTCTTGAGCGTGAAAAAAAAGTCGATCAGCATGGGGTGATTTAGCGGTTGTTGCGCGACATGAAAACCAGTCGCTCAAAGAGATGAACATCCTGCTCATTTTTCAGCAATGCACCGTGCAGCGGCGGCACGATGGCTTTCTGATCCTGGCTGCGCAAGGCTTCGGGCGGGATATCTTCTGCCAGCAGCAGCTTGAGCCAGTCCAGCAACTCGGAGGTCGATGGTTTTTTCTTCAGGCCGGGCACCTCGCGCAGCTGATAAAAGGTTTCCAGTGCTTGCGCCAGCAGATCTTTTTTTAGTGTGGGGAAATGCACATCGACGATCTGCTGCATCGTTTCTGCGTCGGGGAATTTGATGTAATGAAAGAAGCATCGACGCAGGAAAGCATCCGGCAGCTCTTTTTCATTGTTTGACGTAATAATGACCAGCGGCCGGTGCTTGGCGCGCACCATTTCGCGGGTTTCATAGACATAGAACTCCATACGGT
>JBIIEY010000205.1:0-4343 GCA_044237595.1 Burkholderiaceae bacterium
CTGCCAACCCCCTGACCCTGAAGATGAGCCAATCGATCAAATCATCCACTACCAGGCCGGCGATACGTTTGTGGTCGTCACTGATGGCTATACAGATCAGATCGGGGGCGATCCGAATTCACCGAGCTCATTTGGCTATCGTCGTATCGAGAAGGTTCTGACTGATTCCAAGGACTTATCAGCGAATCAGATTGCGGATGCCTTGAAAGAAGCCTATGAATCATGGCGTGGCCAACAAAAGCCGCGGGATGATCTGACGGTGATCGTATTTACGCTGTAGGACAAGACCCAAGCCGGTGGTGGCGTTACCTGAGAGCGTAGTATTGACGCGGCCTCATAAGGAAGCATCGCGTTAGCGAATTCAGAAGTTGTTTACATTGCCTTTCACGATAGTCCCGGTGCCTTGCACTTTATTATCTTTCACCCACTGCACCGTTGTACCTTTGATAGACGCGCGCCAGCAATCTTTGGGCTGATCCTTGTAGATCCAGCACATGGTATCCCCCTCGATGCGCCAAACCGCTTTGTAGTCTTTACCGGAAACCGTACCGTCTTTCGCGTAAAACTCCGTATAACGGCCGGAAGCTAGCATTGAGCCTTCAACCGTGTTACCGGCTACGGCTTTTTTAATTTGTGCGCCCGTGGCGAGCTGTGGAATATTATCGGCCTGAGCATAGCTGACGAGCGCAAGGAAAAGTGCAGCAAGGTGAAAACGTGTCATGGTGCGCTATTTTAAATAGTGACTTGGAAAACTACCATAAATGGTCCGGGTTGAAATACAGCAGACTAGGCTACATTCAGGATCTTTCCTTTTGTGATTAATTAATCTGGTAAGAATAGTTTTGTCGGTACAACGCCGCTTTTCATATTCAGATGCATATCGAACAGCGTTGCAGATAACTTGCTATCTTTGAATTCAACAATGGTGCCATAGACAGGGTTGTTGACCTAAGCGATCCAGAGTGTGTGACTTTGTTTAATTTCATTGTGTAATTTTTTTGCTGCTGAAACGGTCTCCAAATCTGAACCGATCATTACCACGCTAGCGCCATATTTCCGATTCAGTTCGTTTCCTTGAGGCGGCATTTTTCAGCACGTCTCGTAGCCAAAATCAGATCGCAAGCATTCTTGGCGAATTCTTCCAAAGCGCGTCGCCAACTCCACCGGAGGCTTCAGGGCTGTTGACTATCCGGCAGCGCTTGCCGCGTGCGCTACTAGTTTAAGACGAGGCGTCAGCAATTCTTCGGGATGCTCGCCAATGAAGCGATCCGCGTCCCAGTATCCCTCTTGCTTGCTACCGTCCGTATTGGTCAATGTGCCATAGCCGTGGAATTGACCTTCTTGCCACTCACCGACATAGATCGCACCGTCAGACCAGGTATAGGTTCCCTGGCCGTGGAAGAAATCATTGATCCAGCCACCGGTGTATTTGTCGCCATCTGCATAGATCTCTGTTCCCTCACCGTGACGCTTGTTGTCTTTGTAATCGCCGATATACTGGTCACCGCAAGCCCAGGTAAACGCGCCTTTGCCGTGCTTTTTTCCTTCTTTGAATTCGCCGACATATTTTTTGCCGCAGGCGGAAATGAAGGTGCCATTGCCGTTGGGTAGACCATTTCTCAGTTCACCGTAGTACATTGCACCATCAGGCCAGGTGTGAATGCCCTGACCGAAGGGCTTGCCCTGCCTGAACTCGCCTACGTATTTTTTGCCGCTGGGGAAAACCTCGGCACCGTGACCATCAGGTATGCCATTGTCAAAACTTCCGACATAGCGTTTGCCATCAATCGAGGTATAAACCCCTTGTCCGTGGCGAGTACCATTTTTGTATTCACCGATGTACTTGTCGCCATTCGCGAAGACGTAAGTACCTTGGCCGTGCCTTGTACCCTCAAGGTACTCTCCGATGTATTTCTCACCATCGGTGTAAGTCATCATGCCTTTGCCATGATATTGGCCATGTTTGAATTCGCCGACGTATTTCTCACCGTCAGCGAAAAACAGACGAAGCAAACGCTCCATCAGATGGTTCAGCGGTTTGTTGTCGTCAGATGAAGTGCTCATAACATGCCCGTCCATCACGTCCGTACGATTTCCATGCCTTGGTCAATTCCACGGCCGGTATCGTGTCTGGCTAACCCGGTGTTCATATGCTATTGCCATTGGTAGTCTCACGATATCGCAGCGGCGGTGTACCTGCTGCCGTACGCTAGACGATGGCTGTGCCGATCAGCCCGGTTGCAGTCGAATTACTATTTTCGTAATTTAGAATTTTGCAACTCGTCGCGCGAGGCTTACCGCAACTGTCATCGAATCAATTTACCAGAACATGAGCGCCAGGGGACAAATTGCTTGACGAAACCAGGCAGCCCTCCGTGCGGCACTGCATCATAGCCGCCAACCTCTTCAGGTCCAGCCTCAAGGAGACAAGCATCACGATCATGGATTTCATGCGCAATTGATATCTCCCTATTCATTTTCTCGGGCCAATATGTCCACGAACCATGGCGAGCCCAAGCACTGTCACGATCATGGATCCACCTAGCAGATTCAGATACGCGGATGCGCCACCCCTAGTAATCATGGCCGCACCTGCAAAGGAGCTCACAAATGCACCTACCCGACCAAATGCCATCGCCGAAGCTGCGCCTGTCGTACGAATCAGCGTGGGGTACATATGAGCACACAAGGCGAATAATGCGCATTGCAGTGCCGTCACAAACAATCCATGGAAGCCCAGTCCCCACAGAAAGGTGTTGGTATCCAGTGTGATACTGACGATTTTGAGTGAGAAAGCGGTGACCGCTGACATCGCGGCCCAGAAGGTCATCGGCCAGCGTGAGCCGAAACGGTTGATGGCGAGCGCACACAACACGGCGCCAATCACGCCGCCAAAGTTATAGGCTGTAAGACCCATGCCTGCAAGTGCAGGCGACAAGCCCTCAGTAGTCAACATGGTGGGAAGCCAGCTGAATGCCGTGTAGATCGATAACTGCGTCATGAAAAAGCTGATCCACAGCCACACGGTATCGGACGCCCGTCCATGCCGGAATAGATCAGCGATGCTGCCGCGCTTGGCATTTTCGATGATACCGTCGGTGAATTCCTTGATGTGGGCAACCTCATGTGACATGCGCGTCATCAGCGATCGCAGTTCCTCCCAGCGTGACGACTGACGCGCGAGATACTTGGGTGATTCGCGCAGCATCAATATCAAAAACAGTGCATAGGCAATCGGCAGCGCACCACCGATGAAGAAAAAAGTCCGCCATCCATGAATAGGCAATATCTGACCAGCAGCCAGACCAGCCAGCATGCCACCGAGTGGATAGCAAACTATGGCGGTAGTCACAGCCATCGTGCGGTGACGAAATGGAATGAATTCAGCCGTCAGTGTGGTCGCTGCGGGCAGAGCAGCACCAATGCCCAGTCCGGCAAAAAAACGGATCATGGCGATCGTGGTGACATCTGGTGCAAATCCTATGAGCATCGTCGACGTTCCAAACAGGAAGACGCTTGCAACCAGTACGGGCTTTCTTCCGAATTTGTCAGCTAGTACGCCAGCACTCAGGCTACCGACAGCCATGCCCACCAGGCCACTTGCGACAGCAATCGAAAAAATAGCGCGGGTAACGCCCCACTCTTTCATGATCATGGGGATCGCATAACCGATCATCTGACCATCGAAACCATCCACCACAATGGCTAGGGCAGCGAAAATATAAGCCAGCTTTTGAAGAGTGGTAAATCCCCCATCGTCAATCGCCTTGCTAACATCAAATTTCGCTGAAGAGTCGAGTGTCGTTGATTCAGTCATATTGTCTCCATGTGCCGATCATGTTGCCGGCTTGTGTTTTACCTGTTTTTAAATTAACAAATCACTTTACCAGTTCAATACCAAACTTGGCCTTATTCCTCTTATTCCTGCCGAATATACGTGTATTTTTCCAATGGTTTTTTTCAAGTATTGGGTTGATTAGCGGAGAGTACAGTTACTCATGCTTCATTCCAATCTATGTTCGACGAGATAATGGAAACGTTGTCTATGGCTTGAAAGATAACGTTTTCAAACGTAAGGCCGCGCATCATTCTGAATCTGGCTGCCGCGCCGGATGGGCGGCGGCAATTGCAGGCATCGCCTCACATTTCTCATAGATTGAACGCAGCGTTGGATAGGGCGAGGTATCGACGCCAAAGCGTGCTGCGCTGAACATTTGCGGTACCAAAGCGCAGTCCGCCATCGTCGGCTTATCGCCGACACAGAATTTGCCTCGCAACGGAGAGCGTGCAAGCTCAGCTTCCAGTGCTGCCAGGCCAAGCGTCAGCCAATGATGAATCCAAGC
>JBIIEY010000206.1:0-4332 GCA_044237595.1 Burkholderiaceae bacterium
TGGTGAATCGAACACGCCGAGTCCCTGGTTGCAGCGACTTGAACTGGTACTCGATAGTGCCGGCTGTTCCAAGCTACTGCGTCACTCGCCCCGTCTGCCACAAAAAATGTTGAATGCCGCGCCAGTGCAAATGCCGCGACCTGCTGCACCCACCTTGATGCCAGAGCGTTTGTCTGCCAGCGGTTACAACAGTCTGGTGGTCTGTCCTTATCAGTTTTTTGCGTCACGCATGCTCAGGCTCTCCGCTGCGGATGAGCTGAGTGAATTGCCGCAAAAAAGAGATTACGGCGACTGGCTGCATCAAATACTCAAGCTTTACCACGACAAAGTGAGCGAGCAGGACATACCTGTACATGAGCGCGAGGCGTGCATGGCGAGTATCAGCAACGTCGTCTTCACTGAAATTCTCGAAAAAAATCCGGCAGCGCTCGGCTATCAGTCGCGCTGGGGAAAAATCATGGGTTCGTATGTTGCGTGGGCAAATACGCATGAGGCAGAGGGTTGGCGGTTCGGTTTTGGTGAGCAGTGGCAGGAGCGTTTGTTGTCGTGGGAGGGCGGCGCAGTCAAGCTGGTGGGTCAGATTGATCGCATTGATGTTCGCGAAAATGGTGAGTGTCTTGTGCTGGATTACAAAAGCGCGAAAAAAGACAAGCTCAATAACCGCCTCAAGACATTCGAAGATCATCAGTTGCCGTTTTACGGTCTGCTGCTTGATCCGCCGCCTGCGGGGGCTGCGTACGTTGCCATTGATGACGAGAAGCCCGCATTGGCCGAGGCAGATAATTACACGACATGGCGAGACGGTTTGCAGTCGCAGATCATCGCCAATTGGCAGGCGATGTCAGAGGGCGCGAGTTTGCCTGCTTCCGGCACCCAGAAAAACTGCGACTGGTGTGATGCACGCGGACTCTGCCGCAAGGGAGCCTGGTAATGATCTCTGAACAGGATTTTCTCGCAGATGGACAGGTCGTTCAATCCGCCACCTTCGTCAGACTGGCCTGCGATCCCGCGCGCTCTGTATTGGTAGAGGCGTGTGCCGGTAGTGGCAAGACCTGGCTGCTGGTCTCTCGTCTCTTGCGTCTATTACTCTCTGGTGCCAAGCCGGAGGAACTGCTCGCCATTACCTTCACGCGCAAGGCGGCGCAGGAAATGCGCGAGCGCTTGCTACTGTTGCTGCATGAGTTGGCGTTGGTCAGCGATGCGAAGATCGTCGAGCTGTTGCACGAGCGTGGACTGAGCGAGTCTGAGGCCCATGAAAAAATAACTTTGGCGCGCGCTTTGTATGCGCGTGTCTTGTCCAGTCCTCAGGCGCTGGCCGTTGATACTTTCCATAGTTGGTTTATGCGGCTTCTGCAAATCGCACCGCTTTCATCGGGTGTGCCGCATGGATTTTCGCTGGCCGAGAACGCTACCGAGTTGCGCGACGAGGCCTGGCTGCGCGTCATGCAGTCGCTCAATGATCCGTCCAAAGCAGATTTGCGACATGCTTTGATGACGGTCTATGAGATTGGCGGTGACTGGTCCGGCAAGGACATGATTGATGCTTTTGTCGACCGACGCGCAGAGTGGTGGGTGGCGAGCGAAGCCGGTGATCCGCTGGATGGCCTGCGTGATTTGTGTGGCGAAGATAGTGAACGCGATGCGCGGCTCACACTCTGGGATGATCACGCATTGCAGAATCGTTTGCTGCATGTTGCGGCTTGTCTTGGCAAGGGTACGAAGACACAGCAGCAAACGGCATCGGCACTGGAGCAGGCGGTGAGTGCCGGTGCCAGTGTCGATGCGTTTCAATCGATTGCAACTATTCTGCTGACAGCGAAAGATCAGCCGCGCTCGCTGACCATCACGCAAGCCATGCTCCAGGTAATGACCGAGGAAGAAAGTGGCTTCCTGAAAAACGATTGGGTAGCACTTACCGATTTGCTGGTAACGCTTAAAAAGCGCAGTCAGGACCGGTTGGTTGTTCGTCTGAATGAAGCCATTGCCATGATAGGCGAAGCCTGTCTGGAGCAGTATCAGGCCATCAAGGCCGACCGACGCATGCTGGATTTTTCCGATCTGGAGTGGCACGCGTGGCGGCTTCTGACCCGCAGTGATCATGCCGACTACCTGCATGCGCGTATGGATGCGCGCTACCGTCACATTCTGGTTGATGAGTTTCAGGATACCAATCCACTCCAGTGGCAGATCGTCCGCGCCTGGCTGCATGCCTATGGTGAGGATCATCAGCGTCCCAGCGTCTTCATCGTAGGCGATCCCAAGCAATCGATTTATCGCTTTCGCCGTGCCGAGCCGCGTGTATTTGAATCTGCGCGCGCGTTGCTGCGTTCACAGGGCGCGACGGATCTGAAGACTAATCTTACCTATCGCAACGGAAAAAATATTGTAACTGCATTGAATCAAGCCATGCAGGGCAATGCCTTGTATCAGGCTCAGGCCACGCGGTCGTCAATCGAAGGTGCGGTATGGCGATTGCCGCTGGTGCGTGCAGAAGTCCACGAGCTGGAAAGCGTTGCAGAAGGTTTCACGTTGCGCGATCCGCTGCTGGTTTTTTCAACGGAAGAAGATGATTTGCGTCGCCAGCAGGAAGGTTTCATCGTGGGCTGCGCCTTGCAGCAGGCACGCGCGCAGTCTGACGGTAGTGTGCGTTCCTGGTCGGACATGATGATACTTGTGCGCAGCCGTACGCATTTGATCGCTTATGAACGCGGCTTGCGTGATGCTGGTATTCCTTTCGTCTCCAGTCGCGGTGGTGGCTTGCTGGATGCGCTTGAAGTCACTGACCTTATCGCGCTGTTGCGTTGGTTGAGCATGCCCTCGGATAATTTGGCGCTCGCGCAAGTGCTCAAGTCACCCATAGGCGGTGCATCCGATGAAGATTTGATTCGGCTCGCACGCTTGGGCGAGGGCAGTTGGTGGCAGCGCTTGTTTTCCTGGTACGAAGCTGCCTCACAACCGACAGCGATCGAGGGGCAGAGCACCGCATCGCAAGTAAACACGCTCTCGCCGTCATTGCATCGCATCGTGCCGCTGCTGCACGATTGGCTGAATGCCTCGGCAAGTTTGCCTGTACATGATTTGCTGGACAAGATCATGCATCAGGGGCAGCTCGCGCAGCGCTACGCAAGCACTTTGCCTGCATCGATGCGCGCCCAGGTGCTTGGCAATCTGGATGCCTTTATTGCCTTGTCGCTGGAAGTTGATGCGGGTCGATATCCCAGTATCGCGCGCTTTATTGATACGCTGCGTCGTCTGAAGCGAGCCAGCGATCAGGAAGCGCCCAACGAGGCGGATATTGATGCATCGGCCGATGCGGTGCGCATCATGACGATTCATGGCGCCAAAGGGCTGGAGGCTGATGTCGTTGTGCTCATGGGATCCAATCACAGTGACAGCGGTCGTGATCATTTGGGTGTGATGTGCGAGTGGCAGCAGGATGCCTTGGCCCCTACGCATTTTTCCGTGTTCGGCAAGAGCGCCGCGCGGGGTTGGGCGCGCGAGTCGCTGTTTGCTCAGGAAGAGAGTTTTCGACAACAGGAAAATTGGAATTTGCTGTATGTGGCCGCAACGCGTGCGAAAGCGATGTTGATTGTGAGTGGCGTACATTCCGGTAAAAACGAAGCTGGCGTTGTCGCCGGCAGCTGGTATGAGAAATTGCTTCACGCAGATGAGGTGACACCGCAAGTCATCCCAAAGCAAAGTCAGACTACGGATGAGGCATTCGCGATCGACCTGTTTGATCCTCCGGCACTACCACCCGCAGAGCGAAAAGCAGGTACGGAAGATACCGAGTTCACGCGCGAGGGCAGTTTGCTGCATTTATTGATGGAGCGATTGACAGAATCGGGTGTCTGGCCTGTGCAGGTCCCAGCGATTCGTTTGGTCGCGCAATGGCTGGGATGCAGCATGGAGCAATCAGCGGTTGTGAGCGAGCAGGCGACAAAAATTTTGGCTTCCAAAGCACTGGAGAAATTTTTTAATCCCGACTGTTTTGTGTTTGCACGCAATGAGATGGAGCTGATTCATGGTGGCGAACTCATCAGGCTGGATCGCCTGGTGATGTTTGAGGATGCCTTGTGGATTCTTGATTACAAACGAAATTATTTTGAGTTTCAGCGTGCAGATTATCAGGCGCAACTCGAAGGGTATCGGCACGCTTGCCGTTCTTTGTTTCCGGGGATAAGTATCTGTTGCGCGCTCATTACTGTCGATGGCCAGCTCTGGGATCTGGATTTACCCGAGGAAAACATCGCCAGTGCGTGACCAGTGTTGAATTTGCCTGCAGAGCCTTCAGGCGTCTTGCGTGCGGGCGCGAGTCTGGGCAGTCAGCCG
>JBIIEY010000207.1:0-4328 GCA_044237595.1 Burkholderiaceae bacterium
TGGCGGCAGTTTGCCACCGTCGCTCGCGCATCTGGTGTCTCACCCCGAAAATGCAGCAGCAACAGGGCAGTACACCTTGCGTGTGAATCACCATGACGAGGTCGAGCCGATACTGGCCGCGTTGCGCACATCGGGTGCAAAGCTCGAGGACCTTCAGCTGCATCAGGCCGACCTTGAAGATGTGTTCATTCAGATCATGGGTAAATCATCATGACCGGCTTTCAGACGCTGTTTTACAAAGAGCTGCTGCGCTTTTGGAAGGTGGCCACGCAGACACTGACGGCGCCCATCGTGACGGCGATGCTGTATCTGCTGATTTTTGGCCATGTGCTGGAGGCGCATGTGCAGGTGTTTCCCGGCGTGTCTTACACCGCATTTCTGGTGCCCGGTCTGGTGATGATGAGTGTGTTGCAAAATGCATTTGCGAATTCGTCCTCATCGCTAATCCAGTCCAAGATCACGGGAAATCTGGTATTCGTGCTGTTGGCACCCCTGTCGCACTGGGAACTCTACGGTGCTTATGTACTGGCGGCGATGGTGCGTGGTCTGGCGGTTGGCGCCGGCGTGTTTCTGATCACGGTCTGGTTTGCAAAACTTTCGTTCGTGGCGCCACTCTGGATACTGTTGTTTGCGCTGCTGGGCGCGGCGATTCTGGGTACCATGGGTCTGTTGGCAGGGATCTGGGCTGAAAAATTCGATCAGCTGGCAGCCTTTCAGAATTTCCTGATCGTACCGGCAACTTTTCTGGCCGGCGTGTTTTACTCGGTGCATTCGCTGCCGCCCTTCTGGCTGGCTGTGTCGCACGCGAACCCGTTTTTTTATATGATCGATGGCTTTCGTTATGGTTTCTTCGGTCATTCGGATGTGCCGCCCACCACCAGCCTGCTGATCGTGGTGAGCTTTCTGGTAACGCTTGCGGGCCTGGCGATCAGGCTGCTCAAGCGTGGCTACAAACTTCGTCACTGACACTAACCCATTCTTTTTGTGCAAAGGCAAAATCGTGCTGCCCACACCTGAACGTATTAAAAATTACATCGCCAGCGGCCTTGAGTGCACGCATCTCGAAGTCGAAGGCGATGGCCAGCATTTCAGTGCATTGATCGTTTCGCCCGCCTTTGCCGGCAAGCGACTGATACAGCGTCATCAGCTTGTCTATGCGGCGCTGGGCGACCGCATGCGTGAAGAAATTCATGCGTTGTCGATGAAAACGCTCACTCCGGAAGAACATCAGTCTTAATGGACAAACTGAGTATCACGGGCGGCAAACGACTGTCTGGCGAGATTACCATCTCTGGCGCAAAGAATGCGGCGTTGCCTATCTTGTGCGCGGGATTGCTGACGGCCGACATGCTGGCGCTATCCAATGTGCCCAGGCTGCAGGACGTGGCCACCATGCAGAAGCTGCTGCGGCAGATGGGTCTGTCCATCGAAGAAAAAGGCGATGTGCTCGAATTGAGCGGTCGCGATATCCATAGCCCTGAGGCGCCGTATGAAATGGTGAAGACCATGCGTGCATCGATTCTGGTGCTGGGTCCGCTGCTGGCGCGTTTCGGTGAAGCGAAAGTCTCGCTGCCGGGGGGGTGCGCGATTGGTTCGCGTCCGGTAGATCAGCACATCAAAGGCTTGCAGGCTATGGGTGCTGAGATCCTGATCGAGGCCGGTTACATCCATGCGCGCGCAAAAAAATTGCGCGGCACTCGTATCGTGACCGACATGATCACCGTCACTGGTACCGAAAATCTGATGATGGCCGCTGCGCTGGCCGACGGCGAGACCATACTGGAAAACGCGGCGCGTGAACCGGAAGTCACCGACCTTGCCAATCTGCTGGTTGCAATGGGCGCAAAGATTGAAGGCATAGGCAGCGATAGACTCAGCATCACGGGTGTATCCGCACTGCATGGCGCGAGTCACGCGGTGATTGCAGATCGAATTGAGACCGGCACTTTTTTGTGTGCGGTCGCAGCGGCGGGCGGCGATGTGGTGCTGCGGCACACGCGGGCCGATTTGCTGGATGCAGTCGTCGACAAATTGCGCGAGACCGGCGCGATACTGACTTCGGGTGACGATTGGATTCGCGTACAGATGGCGGGTAGGCCAAAAGCGGTGGGTTTTCGCACCACGGAATATCCAGGTTTTCCAACCGATATGCAGGCGCAGGTCATGGCACTGGATTGCATCGCTGAAGGAAGCAGCCGCATTATTGAAACCATCTTCGAAAATCGTTATATGCATGTGCAGGAGCTCAATCGTCTGGGCGCGGCGATTGAAATCGATGGCCATACGGCAGTCGTTCAGGGCGTACCTCGTCTGGTCGGCGCACCCGTGATGGCCACGGACTTGCGTGCTTCCGCTTCACTGGTAATCGCCGGCCTCGCCGCTGAGGGAACGACGCTGATCGACAGGATCTATCATTTGGATCGCGGTTATGACCGTATGGAAGTGAAGCTTTCTGCAGTTGGCGCTGACATACAGAGAATTCGATAATGAACCAAACGCTCACGCTGGCGCTTTCCAAAGGGCGCATCTTCGACGAGACCCTGCCACTGCTCGAAGCGGCCGGCATACACGTCACCGAAGACCCCGAAAAATCCCGCAAGCTGATTCTGCCGACCAGTGATCCACAGTTGCGTGTCGTGATCGTGCGCGCTTCCGACGTGCCAACGTATGTGCAGTATGGTGCTGCAGACTTTGGCGTTGCGGGCAAAGATGTACTGCTCGAGCATGGCGGTGAAGGTTTATATCAACCCATCGATTTGCAGATCGCCAAATGCCGGATGTCAGTCGCAGTGCAGTCAGGTTTTGATTACGCCAGCGCTGTGCGTCAGGGTGCGCGTTTGCGCGTCGCCACAAAGTATGTCCAGGTTGCCCGTGAACACTTCGCCGCCAAGGGCGTGCATGTGGATCTGATCAAACTCTACGGTTCCATGGAGCTTGGTCCGCTGGTGGGTTTGTCGGACGCGATTGTCGATCTGGTTTCGACCGGCAGTACGCTGCGCGCCAACAATCTGGTCGAGGTGGAGCACATCATGGAGATTTCATCGCGACTGGTCGTGAATCAGGCCGCGCTCAAGCTCAAGCGCGAAAAACTGCAACCCATCATTGATGCCTTTGCCAAGGCATCGCTTCGTGAAAAATAAAACCATGTCCGTTGTCATACGCCAGCTAGATTCCGCCGATCAGGACTTTCAAGCCAGACTGATGGCCGTTCTTGCCTTCGAGGCTTCGGAAGACGAAGCCATCGATCGTGCTGCTGCCAGCATCATTGCGGATGTGCGGCAACGGGGTGATGCCGCAGTGCTTGAGTACACACAGCGTTTCGATCATGTCTCTGCCACCAGCATGACAGCGCTCGAAATTCCACGCGCTGCATTGCAGGCCGCACTGGCCAGTCTGGCGCCAGAGCGACGTGCTGCATTGATAGAAGCGGCAGACCGTGTGCGCAGCTATCACGAGCGTCAAAAGCAGTCCTGCGGTTCGGATGGTTTTGCGTTCACTGAAGCCGATGGCACCGTCCTCGGACAAAAAGTCACGCCGCTGGATCGTGTTGGCATTTATGTCCCAGGTGGCAAAGCGGCTTATCCGTCATCAGTGCTCATGAATGCGATTCCAGCCAAAGTCGCCGGCGTGGCCGAGGTCATCATGGTCGTGCCCACCCCCGACGGCGTACAAAATCCGCTAGTGCTGGCCGCTGCAGAAATCGCCGGTGTTGATCGTGTGTTTACGATAGGCGGCGCGCAAGCCGTTGCCGCGCTCGCTTATGGCACGGATACCATTCCCCAGGTCGACAAGATCGTTGGCCCCGGCAATGCCTATGTCGCTGCGGCCAAGCGCCGTGTGTTCGGCGTGGTCGGTATCGACATGATTGCCGGTCCTTCCGAGATTCTGGTGCTGGCCGATGGCAGCACCGATCCTGACTGGGTCGCAATGGACTTGTTTTCACAAGCCGAGCATGACGAGCTCGCGCAATCCATTCTGGTCTGTCCCGATGCCGCTTATCTGGCGCGCGTGGCTGACAGCGTCAATCGCCAGCTCGATGATATGCCGCGCAAAGAGGTGATTCGTACATCGCTCACCAACCGCGGCGCCATGATCAAGGTGCGCGACATGGACGAAGCCTGCGACATCGCCAACCTGATCGCGGCTGAGCATCTGGAAATTTCGGCAACGGATCCCAAGCGCTGGGCTGACAAGATCCGCCACGCTGGTGCGATGTTCCTGGGGCGCTACTCGTCTGAATCGCTGGGCGACTACTGCGCCGGTCCCAATCACGTACTACCCACCTCACGCACGGCGCGCTTTTCCTCTCCGCTGGGTGTTTACGATTT
>JBIIEY010000208.1:0-4311 GCA_044237595.1 Burkholderiaceae bacterium
CCTGTGCCGATTCGTGAGCAAGTGGCGCAATGCGTGCAGATCGCGCGACAAATGAATGTGACCAAGACGAAAAAGAGTGAGGCGCGATGAGCGAGATCATCGATGTCGCGGTAATCGGTGCGGGTGCTGCTGGCATGATGTGCGCCAGTGTTGCCGGCCAGCGCGGTAAAAGCGTGGTGCTTATTGATCATGCAGAGAAGCTCGCCGAAAAAATTCGTATCTCCGGCGGTGGTCGCTGCAACTTCACCAACAGGGATGCCAGCCCGCAAAATTTTTTGTCGCAGAATCCGCATTTTTGCCGCAGCGCTTTGTCGCGTTACACGCCACAGGATTTCATTGCACTGGTCAAGCGTTACAACATTCCCTTTCACGAGAAGCACAAGGGGCAGTTGTTTTGCGACCGCTCTGCTGAGGAAATTATTTCCATGCTCAAAGCCGAATGTGATCTCGGCGGTGTGCGCTGGATGCGGCCGGTTCAGGTAAAGGCTGTCGCCAAAGATGCCGAGGGATTTCGTATTGCTACTTCAGGCGGTGAAGTGCTCGCGTGTCAGGTGGTGATTGCGACGGGTGGGCTCTCCATACCCAAAATAGGCGCGACCGATTTTGCGTTCCGGGTCGCGAAGCATTTTGATATTCCACTGATTGCGCCTGAGCCCGGACTGGTGCCGCTGACTTTTGATGCGCAGTTATGGGAGCGTTTTGTGCCGCTCGCGGGCATTGCGCTTGAAGTGGATATCGAGACAGGTCAGAAAAAAGCACGCGGTCAGTTTCGCGAAGACCTGTTGTTCACCCATCGCGGTCTGTCCGGCCCCGCGGTTTTGCAGATTTCAAGTTTCTGGCGGGAAGGCGGGACCTTGATGCTGAATTTGTTGCCCGGTCACGATATCGCGCAGGCGCTGATCGAGGGCAAGCACAGCATTCGCAAAAACCTGGGTAATTGGCTGGCGCAGCTCCTGCCGAATCGGCTGGCAGAGGGCTGGTTGCTGGCTAATCAGTTTCAGCCGGATGCCCGGCTGGCTGATTTACCTGACAAAAAATTGCGTCAGCTTGGGGAATCCCTGAACCGCTGGACGCTGAGCCCGAACGGTTCCGAGGGTTACAGAAAAGCCGAGGTAACTCTGGGCGGCGTGGATACCAAGGCTTTGTCCCAGCAAACCATGATGGTCAACTCTGTGCCGGGCTTGTATTTCGTTGGCGAGGCAGTGGATGTCACCGGTTGGCTGGGTGGATACAACTTCCAGTGGGCCTGGGCCTCCGGGATGGCAGCAGGATTGTCGGTTTGATATGCCTTTGCCCGTATAAAAGGATTTTCCTCTCGGGCTTCCTTCTGTTGCTTCCCGCTGCTATAATTGCGGGTTCCGGTTCAAACCTAGTCATTCCATCAACACATGACCACTATTCGCCTTAAAGAAAACGAGCCCTTCGAAGTAGCCATGCGCCGCTTCAAGCGCAGCATCGAAAAAACCGGTCTGCTGACTGAACTGCGCGCACGCGAGTTCTATGAAAAGCCGACCGCAGAGCGCAAGCGCAAGCTCGCTGCTGCCGTGAAGCGCCATTACAAGCGCATCCGCAGCCAGCAACTGCCCAAGAAACTCTACTGATTGCTCGCCTCGCCTTGGCGCGAGGCTGTTGAATTGCAAACCCGCTCCGGCCAGTTCCGCAGCGGGTTTTGGTGTTTTTATATGCATTGATTCATGCCGCCCGGCACCTCATCAAGGGAGATTCCATGAGCCTGAAAGAACAGATTACTGAAGACATGAAAGCAGCAATGCGCGCCAAAGACAGCGGTCGGCTGGCGACCATACGTTTGCTGACGGCAGCCATCAAGCAAAAGGAAGTCGATGAGCGTATCGATGTCTCCGATGAACAGGTGCTCGCCATTATTGAAAAAATGATCAAGCAGCGTAAGGACTCGATCAGTCAATTCGAGGCCGGCGGCCGTCAGGATCTGGCCGATATAGAAAAAGCCGAACTGGCCATCTTGTCGACTTACATGCCCGCTGCCTTATCGGACGCAGAGGTGCAGGCGGAAGTTGCGGCAGCAGTCGCAGCAGTCGGCGCGACTGGCCCGCAAGACATGGGCAAAGTCATGGGCGTGCTGAAACCCAAGCTTGCTGGCCGCGCTGATATGACTGCCGTGTCCGCGATAGTGAAAGCGACACTCACCAAATAACGCGAACGCTGCCACGTGATCCCGCAAAGTTTCATTCAGGATCTGCTCAACCGCGTTGACATCGTCGACGTGGTGGGTCGCTACGTGCAGCTCAAGAAAGGTGGCGCAAATTTCAGCGGCCTGTGCCCCTTCCATAACGAAAAATCTCCCAGCTTTACGGTCAGTCCGACCAAGCAGTTTTATCACTGCTTTGGTTGTGGTGCACATGGCACCGCCATTGGTTTTTTGATGGAGTATTCGGGACTTGGTTTTGTCGAGTCCGTGAAAGATCTGGCGCAGAACGTGGGCATGACCGTGCCCGAGCAGGAAGATCGATTACCCCCCGCACAGCGTGCCGAGCTGCAGGCAAAATCGCTTGCACTTTCTGATGCGATGACGCTGTCCTGTAATTTCTATCGACAGCAATTGCGGAGCGCACGACCTGCGATTGATTATCTGAAAGGGCGTGGTCTGACTGGCGAGATCGCGGCCAAATACGGAATAGGTTATGCCCCTGACGGGTGGGATAGTCTGCGTGAGGTATTCACGGATTACGACAGCGATGTGCTGGTCGAGGCGGGCTTGATTATTGATCGTAGTGATGAAGACAATAGCCATCGCAAACGCTACGATCGATTTCGCGACCGCATCATGTTCCCGATACGGAATACCAAAGGGCAGGTGATTGGTTTCGGTGGTCGCGTGATGGGTGCCGGTGAACCGAAATATCTCAATTCACCCGAGACACCGTTGTTTCAAAAAGGCAGTGAGCTTTATGGTTTGTTCGAGGCTCGTCAGGCGATACGCGATAAAGATTATGTGTTGGTCACCGAGGGTTATATGGATGTGGTCGCCCTCGCGCAATATGGTTTTGAGCAGGTAGTGGCCACGCTGGGTACGGCTTGTACTGCCACGCATGTGCAAAAGCTGCTGCGTCAGACGGACAATGTGATTTTTAGTTTTGATGGTGATGCAGCAGGTCGTCGTGCCGCGCGCCGCGCACTTGAAGCATCTTTGCCGCATGCATCGGACAGTCGTTCGCTCAAATTTCTTTTTTTGCCGACCGAACATGACCCCGACAGTTATGTGCGCGAACACGGCACCTCGCAGTTTGAACAACTAGTACAGGACGCGACACCGCTTTCCCAGTTTTTGCTGAGTGAAGTCACCGAGGGCAAGGACCTTGGTACCGCCGAGGGCAGGGCGCGCGCGCAATTCGACGCCAAACCGCTTATACAGAGCATGCCGCCCTCAGGTTTGCGTCTGCAATTATTACGTCAGCTGGCGCAGCTGACCGACAGCACAACGCAGGAACTGGAGAGTTTGTTCGAACTTGGTCGATCCAAACCTGCGGGGCGAGCGCCCGGCCCCGCAGTCAAACGCAGGCCGCCGGTGGAGCTGGAGCGTCAGGTGCTACGCCTTCTGCTCGCGCATCCGGCGATGCACGACATTTTGGACAATGAGGCACTCGATCTGATTGCGCAAAGCGCGCCGGACGAGGGTGCGACCCTGCGTGCCGTGGTTGAGGTAGTCGCTGGGCTGCCCGAAGGCGCGAGTCTGGCAGTTTTATCCGAAGCCCTGCGCGCGCAGGGCGTGGAACTCGGCTCTCTGGTGGCCGAAATTGCAGCAGAGCCGCCCTCCGAGTCGGATCTGGCTCGCAAGGAACTTGCGGGCGCCATCCGACAGACTAGAATGAAATCGCTTAAAGCCGAGCTGGAGAGTTTGGCCTCGGCGGGGCTTGCGTCGGATTCGGCAAAAGCGCGCTACCGGGAAATCTCTGTCGAACTCGAGAAAATCCGGGCTGCTGTCGATAAGGATTTACAGGATTAATAAGCTCGCTATTCGGCTCGCAAGTTCGGATTTCGAACGCGCTTGCCGCAAATCAGCAAACGCTCAGATGGGGCAGGTTTTCAGTGTGGTTTCCGGGACAATTGCCGCTTTGGCATGGGCACCTGGCGCGGTGTCATTTAGAGTGTGTTTGAACCGAACTAAGGCTTCCCTCTGTTATAATAGAAGGCTTTTTTACAAAGATGCGTTTTTGAATTTTGCTTACGCATACAGCAGTTTTTACCTTGCTGGACCCGCGGCTACCCATTGTGCAGAACCAGCCGGCGCGAAATGCGACCGCACTGCCAGCCGGCCGAAATAATCGGCCCAGA
>JBIIEY010000209.1:0-4293 GCA_044237595.1 Burkholderiaceae bacterium
ATGCCCGCGGAACGGCACTGGCTTGCAAGGGGGGATCCAGTGGCTTTGCTTCGTTGACGAGCTTTATATGAATAACTTGCGTGAACAGGCTGCATGACCGCGCCACCCCGACGAATTGCTCACCTCGATATGGATGCGTTCTACGCATCAGTCGAACTGCTTCGTTATCCTGAATTGCGGGGTCATCCAGTCGTGATCGGCGGCAGGTCGCTGCATCAACCCGCAATGCGTGCCGATGGCAGTCGTGAATTTGCCCGACTGCGTGACTATGCAGGTCGCGGAGTTGTCACCACATCGACCTATGAAGCCAGAGCGCTGGGTGTGTTTTCTGCGATGGGGATGATGAAAGCTGCCAAGCTGGCACCCGAGGCTTTTTTACTACCCGCTGACTTTGAGGCCTATCGTTATTATTCGCGCAGCTTCAAGCAAGCTGTTGCTGGTATTGCGGCACTGATTGAGGATCGCGGCATCGACGAAATCTATATCGACCTCACCGGGATTGCTGAAGACAGCTTGCCGCTAGCACAGCGTATCAAGGATGCTGTCAGGACGGCGACGGGACTGAGCTGCTCCATCGGCATTGCACCCAACAAGCTGCTGGCCAAAATCTGCTCGGAACTGGACAAACCAGACGGCATCACGCTGCTGACGATGGATGATCTCGAGACGCGTATCTGGCCCATGCCGGTTCGAAAAATCAATGGCATTGGTCCCAAGGCCAGTGAAAAACTCGCCGCCATCGATGTGCACACCATTGGCGATCTGGCGCAACAATCGATAACGCAGCTACAAATGCATTTCGGCCGCAGCTTTGGCGAGTGGCTGCATCACGCTGCCCATGGGGTGGATGATCGACCTGTTGTAACGTATTCGGAACCAAAATCCATCAGTCGCGAAACCACATTCGAACGTGATCTGCATGCGCGACTGGATAAAGACAAACTGTCGGAAATTTTTACCGCTTTGTGTCAGCGTGTCGCACAGGATTTGGTGCGCAAGGCTTACCTGGGAAAAACGATAGGCATCAAGCTGCGTTATGACGACTTCAGGACTGTGACCCGGGATCTCACACTGACGGAAGCAACCGATGATCCGGCGGTGATACGCCGCGCAGCGGGTGAATGTCTCAAACGCGTACCGCTGGAGCGGCGACTGCGCTTGCTTGGCGTGCGGGTCGGTGGATTGTGCAGCAAACAGGCTAGGCAAGATGAAAACGATTCATCCCAAGCAGAGTTACTGCTGAGGTGAAGTAAAGACTCTAGCGTTCAACTGAATGATGCTGCATCTGACTTTCTAGCCTCAATACTGAAGTACCCAGGACCAAAAGCAGACAGATGCAGCAATCCCCCCATGATGGCCAGATTTTTCAGGAAATGAATCATTTGTTGCTGTACCTGCGCCGGATCACCTGCGCCCCAGGGATTATGAAAAACTGCGGTGACTGGAATCATGAATAGGAACAAAATCAACGCGAGCTGTCGGGTATACCACCCCAAGACGATCATGAGGCCGCCGGCTATTTCTATCCCTATTGTCAGCACCAGCAGAATTTCTGAGGCGGGCAAGCCTGCACCTGACATGAACGCGGCGGTCCCTGAAAAATTATTGAGCTTGTTAAAACCGGAAATAATAAAAATAGCTGCCAGCAGCAGGCGACCGCCAAGTGCGGCAAAATTCTGTATTGACTGATTCATGAAAACACCCTCCGCAAGGCTTGTTAAATTAAAAAGAGCCGCGAATATAAGCGTTAACGTAAATTCCAGATAGCCGGTTCTCTCAAACTGTTGTTGAATTGATGCGTACATGATGCACTACACGGGTCGTTTCGCCCCTTCCCCTACCGGTCCGCTCCACGCGGGATCACTGGTCGCAGCCATGGCCAGCTATCTGGACGCGCGCGCGCATCATGGTCGATGGTTGCTTCGTATCGAAGATATTGATGAACCGCGCACAGTAGATGGTGCTGCAGAAACTATTTACGATGCACTTGCAGCATTGGGCATGTATCCCGATGGCGAAGTGATCTGGCAAAGTCAGCGCAAGCCATTTTATGAGGCGGCGTTTAGCCAGCTTGGCGCGAATGTCTATCCTTGCGGCTGCAGTCGCAAGGAAATTGCGGATTCACGTATCGGCATTGCCTCTGATGGCGCAGCCATTTATCCGGGTACCTGCCGTCATGGACTCGCCGAGGGAAAAACCACACGCACCTGGCGGCTGCGAGTGCCACCACCCATGTCTGCAGCGGGTGTGATGACGTTTGAAGATCGCTGGCTGGGCCACATCACAGAAACCTTAGCAGAGTCCACGGGTGATTTTGTACTCAAGCGCGCGGATGGTTTCTGGGCTTATCAACTGGCGGTGGTGGTAGATGATGCCGAGCAAGGTGTGACTGATGTCGTGCGTGGCGCAGATTTGCTGGGATCAACGGCGCGGCAGATTTATCTGCAAAAATTGTTGCGACTGCCGACACCGCGTTATATGCATGTGCCCGTGGTGAACAATGCTGCAGGCGAAAAGCTCTCGAAACAAACCGGTGCAACACCGCTGGATCTGACCAAACCATTCGATACCTTGATGCTTGCGGCAAGCCGACTGGGATTGGCCTTGCCCGCAGGAGCCAGAACAGACCTTGCGTCGTTTTGGGAAGCGGCGACAAGTGCGTGGGCCAGACGGTTTATTTGAGTGTGAGCGTGACTGTGAATGATTGAACGCTTGTTTTGCGGATAGACGTCATATCGGTCTGTTTTGCAAAGGAACGTCTGCATCACATCACGTCGGGCAGCCAAAAGAACAGGCAGCTACCCGTGCACATCTGCATCAATCCTTGCGTCCACCTAGCAAAGCTGCTCGCTTTTGTGGCGCATTCGTCTTGGAGGCACCCGCATTGGCAGGTTCAGATTGCGGTGGTGTTGGGGCTGCCGGTTCGTAGGGCTTCAGGAACCATGGATCGACAGGCTCACGCCGCGGTGCTGCAGGGCTGCGGCTGGAACGATCATTTGAACGACGTTCACCCGAGCGCTCGCGATCTGCACGATTCGACGAATAGTTTACATCTGATCGCTCGGAGCGCTCGGCAGAGCGAGCGGGTCTGCCAGCAAAACCTTCCATCGGTACTGGTGTCAATTTCTGACGGATTAGTTTTTCGATGTCGGTCAGAAAACGCATATCCTTGTCCGAGTACAGCGAGATCGCGTCGCCGGAGGCACCTGCACGACCGGTGCGGCCAATGCGATGCACGTAGTCTTCGGCGTTGTAGGGCAAATCATAGTTGATCACGCAGGGCAGTTCGGCGATATCGAGACCACGCGCCGCCACATCGGTCGCTACCAACACATCAATGCTGCCATTCTTGAAGGCCTCGAGTGCCGCCATACGCTCGTTCTGCGTTTTGTCACCGTGAATAGGCGCGGCCTTGATGCCCTGCCTTTCCAGTTCACGTGCCAGCCTTGATGCGCCAATCTTGGTATTGGAAAACACCAGCACCTGCTTGAGATCACGACCACGCAGCAAATGAACCACCGCATCACGCTTAGCCTCTTCTTCGACCTTGTAAACCACCTGAGTCACTCTTTCGGCGGTGGCATTACTGCGTGCGACTTCGATCAGCACCGGCTCATGCAGAAAGCTGCCTGCCAGCTTTTTGATCTCCGGAGAGAAGGTGGCCGAGAACATCAGGTTTTGCCGCTTCTTTGGCAGCAGATTGATAATGCGCTGCAGGTCGGGCAGGAATCCCATGTCCAGCATGCGATCCGCTTCATCCATCACAAAGATCTGCGTCTGCGAGAGATTCAGGGTCTTTTGCTGTACGTGATCCAGCAAGCGGCCGGGGGTAGCGATCACGATCTCCACACCGGAACGCAGCGCTGCGGTCTGAGGTGCCATATCCACACCACCAAAGACGACCGTGGCACGCAAGGGTGTGTGACGCGAGTAGGCCTTCACATTGTCTGCGACCTGATCAGCCAGCTCGCGCGTGGGCGTCAGTACGAGCGCACGCACCGGATGCCGTGCGGGCGACGCACTGGCATTCGCATGGGCAAGCAGCAACTGGATGATGGGCAGTGAAAAGCTGGCAGTCTTGCCGGTGCCCGTCTGGGCAGCCCCCATGACATCCCGGCCTTGCAGCACGATAGGAATCGCCTGCGCCTGAATTGGGGTGGGATGGATATAGCCCTGATCAGCCAATGCCTGCAGGATAGGCGGTGCCAGACCAAATTCATCGAAGCGGGGAGGCGAAGCTGCGGCTGCGTCTGCAGCCGGTACGGAAGTGGGAGGTGTGTTGATATCGGACAT
>JBIIEY010000210.1:0-4291 GCA_044237595.1 Burkholderiaceae bacterium
CTTGGAAGACAAGCCTGTCATCAAAGAGTCATATTCAGCGCTCACTATTTCTGGTTTTGCAAACTTAACTGAGGGGATTGGAAGATATGCTGGCTGCGATCGACCTAGGGTCGAACAGCTTCAGACTCCACATCGGCACCTTTGACGGTGAGCAAATCCGCATCGTCAATAGCGCGCGCGAGCCAGTCAGGCTGGGTGCGGGGCTGGACGAACGGGGTAATCTGACGGTATCGGCGATGCAGTCTGCCGTGGCCTGCCTCTCCCGCTTTTCCGAAATCCTCCAAGCCACACCGCTGACTCGCGTACGTGTAGTCGCTACCAATACCGTGCGCATCGCCCGTAATGCCCGCACCTTCCTGCAAATCGCCGAGAAGGCCATCGGCTACCCGATCGAAGTCATCTCCGGCGAAGAAGAAGGCCGCCTGATCTACATGGGCGTGGCCTGCGCGCTGGACGACGCATCAGAGCGACGGCTGGTGATCGACATCGGTGGTGGCTCGACCGAGCTGGTCCTTGGGCAGGGCAGCGAAATCGAAGAAGTTGAATCTTTCGGTATCGGCACCGTCTCCACCGCTTCGCGGTTTTTTGGTGGCCAAAAAATTACCGAGCAAGCATTTGAATCCGCAATTCTCAAGGCGCGGAGCTATTTTGAAGATGGGATGAAGCCTTTCCATCCCCGACTCTGGAATGTCGCCTATGGCTCCTCCGGCACCATGCGCACAATTGCGGACGTGATCGAGAAAAACGCCATCGGGGATTACACGCTCTCACTGAGAAACATGCGGGCGCTCAAGGACTGGCTGATTGCTTGCGGGCGTCAGGACAGCATAGATCTGGTCGGCGTCAAGCCTGAGCGGATCAGTGTCATTCTGGGTGGCCTGCCGGTGCTGATCGGCCTGTCTGAAGAACTCGGTCTCAAACAGTTGTGGCCTATTGAGGCTGGTTTGCGCATGGGTGTTCTGTGGGACCTGCATCTGCGGTCACGCAGCAAGGACAGACGCCGAGAATCGATCAAGCGTTTCCTGCGCCGACACGGCGTAGACGAGCAGCGTGCAGCAGCTGCCAAGTCCAATGCGCGAACGCTGTATGCGCAGCTTAATCCCGAAGACGAAGAACTCACCCGCATGGTCAGTTGGGCCGCTCAGATTCACGAGGTGGGCATGGTGGTATCTCACACGGGTTTCCATAAGCACGGCGCCTATCTTGCGCTGCATGCCGATCTACCCGGATTCACGCAGCATGAACAAGAAGTGCTCAGCACGCTGGTGCTGGCCCAGAAAGGCAATCTGCGCAAAGTCAGCGAGACGATTGCCGACCCCAATCTGGCCAAGGCTGTTCTGGCGCTGAGACTGGGCATTATCTTCATGCATGCGCGCATCAACCCCGCCGAGCAAGACATCAAGCTGCGCATGCGTCAGCGTATTGATCTTGAACTCCCCAAGGGCACCCTCTCCACTCACCCGACGCTGGCGTACTGGCTGGGCAAAGAGCAAGCCAATTGGGAAGAAATCGGTATCGATTTTCTGGTGCGGCCCTTGGTATGAATTGAGCGCGGTGATTTATTGCATCACAAATGCACCATAGCCGACTCAACTGACGCCCGCACACGAATTTCAGAAATTGCAGGCGTCGTTCTTCCCAACGAAATGCAGATCTGCAAACCCGGCGCGTGCTTTCTCACCCGTGTTGTCGGTATCAGAGGCAATCGCCACCAGGACCGGCTTTGCTTTGTCACTGCCAAAAGCGCGAATCACATCGTCTCTGACATCGACACGCTCGGTCACCCAGTGGCCAATGTCGTTGCTACCCGTCCGACGCACAATCATCTGTGCACGATCGGTATAGGCATTCGGCAGGCGGGTATCAACTGAGTGCCGGTTATCCCACACATAATTGATCGCAGCGTCTGGCACACGATCACCGAAAAGCGCACGAGCGACCGACAGTGCAGCCTTATCCGTAAAACTCAACGCCGCCGAAGGTAAAGCGAACGCGATGTAGACGCGTGCTGCATAGTCATCGCCCTGGCGGCGTTTCATGTCCGCTTTTTTTAAGACATCTTCGGTGCGCCAGCGCCAGCACAAAACAGGCGTCGCCGTCAGGTCTACGTCCACTTTTCGGCCCAGCAAGGCCATGCTTCGGTTGGCCTGTGATTCAATCGCATGTACGCCATCCCAGTACAGTGGACGATACTGCGTCGGGGAGACATTTTTTTCCAGCTGAATCACTTGCCACGGGTGCGGCAAAGCGGCCAGATCGGTATCGAAGCGCCCTATGCCGACCTCGGGCACTCCCGCCATCACCATCGCCGGAAAATACAGTAACAGCGCAAAGACGCAGGTGCATAACCTGACAGAAAACATCGATCGCACGACGGAGCCTCTATCGTTCACTTATAAAAGCGCAGGAAAGTTCTGGGCACCATCAAGTAAAAATACCTCAGTGTCAGCAAAGACCAGCACTGGGTGCGTTGTTGTTGCAAGCCGCTGAATCTCGGGCGGCGTGAACTCCAGACTCAGAGAGTCGTAGATGAAATCGATACTTGCTTGCACGACATCGCGATCAGCATAGGCCAGCGTCACATTGCAATCAATCGATACGATCGATAAAGCCTGTTGCGATCTAAGCTGTGACAGAACCAGGTTACCTGCGTAGTCCGATCCGGCCACCAGCAACAGCACTGTATGTTGTGGCAAATTTTGTCGATGCCACAAGCTTTCGCATTCGGCGAGATACGGCGACAGCCAATCAGCGCGACCCAAAGGCTGATCCTGCAGAAGATCTGTGAACATCTCTCTGGTATCCATAGGCAAAACACTCACTCCTCAAATCAGTACGACGACCTGCGGGGAGCCCCGCTCCGTACAGGGAACACTCGTTTTTGGCTTGAGCTTAGTGAGTAAATATTTAATGATAGTGACAAGCGCTTGACATACGCTTGTCATCTTAAATTCACAGATTTGTGATCCAATTGTAAAAATTGGCGTTTATTTCGGGAGTTATCAAGTGCGTGATCTTTCGTCCACTGCTTCAATCGTCGCCGATGATACTGCGGCGTCACCCGACTTCGACAGCGTACTCACTGCGCGTCTGTCCCGCCGCAGCTTGCTCAAGGGCGGCCTGGCTACGGCGGCCACGACTTATCTGGGCGGGAGCCCTGGCCTGTCAGCCAGCGGCGATGTACAAGCAGCTGCGCGCGCACTGAAGCTTAATTTTCAGGCGATACCCAAAAGTATTGACGATAAAATCACGATCGCCAATGGCTATCAATGGCAGGTGCTGCTAGCCACCGGCGATCCGCTGACAGCCGATGTGCCGGCTTATGCCAACGATGGCAGCGATGAGGCCGGCAGCTTTACCCGCCGTGCGGGTGATCATCACGATGGCATGCACTTCTTCGGCATGGATAAATCTGCGCGCTGGGATGCGCAGCGTTCAGAGCGTGGTCTGCTCTGTATTAATCATGAAGCTGTCACGGCCGCGTTCCTACATGCACAGGGGGACACCGTTGTCGATGGCAAGCGCATGTCGGAAGACGAGGTCATGAAAGAGATGTTGGCTCATGGCGTGTCGATTGTCGAAGTGCGCCGACATCAGGGCAGTTACGTCACACAACAGGTTTCGCCACTGAATCGCCGCATCACACCTTTCACTGACATGGAGCTCACCGGCCCGGCAGCGCGTACTCCGCAACTGATTACGAAGTACTCGATCACCGGCACGCGCACCCGTGGCACGATCGCCAATTGCGCGAATGGTCATACGCCCTGGGGTACCTATCTCACCTGTGAGGAAAACTGGGCGGGCTTTTTCAAGCGCAGCGAATCCGACAATGGGAAACGCAGCCCCAAAGCGCTGGCCGCTCTGCGTCGGTATGGAATCGAGGGTAAAGGCAAGCATTTGTGGGCCAGTGTGCAACCCGACACAGCAGACCAGCGATTCGGTCGCTGGCATGCGGCTGTCACTGGCACATCAAACGATGGCAGCGATGATTTCCGCAACGTCGCCAATACCTTTGGCTGGGTCGTTGAAATCGATCCTTTTTCACCGACCGCCAGCCCCAAAAAACGAACAGCATTGGGCCGTTTCGCGCATGAGGGTGCATGGCCCGGTCCGGTGGTCGCGGGACAGCCTCTGGTCTGGTACATGGGCTGCGATGCGCGCAATGAATACATTTACAAATACGTCTCCACTGCCGCGTGGGATCCCAGTGATGCCAAGCGTGGAGTCGCTGCTGGCGACAAATATCTCAATGAAGGCAAACTCTACGCCGCACGTTTCAATGCCGACG
>JBIIEY010000211.1:0-4287 GCA_044237595.1 Burkholderiaceae bacterium
CAGCCCCTGCAGCCTGCAGACCTTGCTGATAGCTCACATAGAGCCGGGAAGAAATGCGTTTGCCGAGCGTGATAATGCGTTGTTGCACATTGTCCGGGCGTCGCGACAGCGTAATGCTGTCCAGTCCAAGACTACCGGCAATTTGCGATTGAACGCTGACAGCCGCGCTCTGTGTTAGCAATGACGCCGCAGCATCTTGCAAGACACCGGCTTGTTTATCTGTCGTGCCCGACAGACCTTGTCCCAGCACTAGCCAGGAAATTTTTTCTGCATCGGGCACCTGTGGCTCGGATATCAGTCGCAGGCGGGGCGCCAGTACCGTACCTGTGATCATCACGCCAGGCTCGACCTGAGTTCCTCGTCGCATCGCACGTATATCCAGCGCAGGATTGCCCGGCTGTCCATCGAATCGCAGCATACCTCTTTCTATCGTGAGTTCCCGGCCGTAAGCGGTGTAGGTGCCGCGTGTGACGAGCATCAGTCCGTTGGCGGCGAGCGCTTCATCTGGTCTGATTTTGATTCTCAAGGCGCCACCCAGCCGTGCGTTGATACCGCGGCCGCGTACCGATAATTTTTCACCCAGACCAATCCCAAGATCCACTTCCATGTGCAGCGTTGGCGTGTTTGGTGGTGGTTTGCCGATGATGATCACATCGTCGGATAATTGCGATGTTTCTTCACGGCCCAGATCGATGAACCCCTCATTGACGATCAGTTCGCCTGACAGTCGTGCACGTTGATCAAAGATGTTTATTTTTCCGCCACCCGACAAGATCAACTGACGATCGCTTCGATTAAAAAGAGAAAATCGCGTCGCTCGCCAGTTCAGATCGGAGTCGATGCTGCCCTTATTCAAGCGAATTGGCCCATTCACTACAATCCGACCCGTGCTGTCGCGGCTGCCTGCGAAACTCAGCTGACGTACCTGTAGCCGATCATCATGGAAGTCCGCTTGCAGCATGCCATTGGTCAGGCTCAGCCCTTGGTCCAGCCATTGCAGATGCAATTGCTCTGCCGAGATCGTGCCCGCCAGCACGGGTGATGACAAGTTTCCGGTGACCGAGACTTGCGCTGACATTTGTCCTTCTGTGGTGAGGCTGGGCGAGAGCAGCGGTCTCAAGTAGCTCAGTGTGGGTAGACTAATCTTCAGCACACCATCGACAGGCGCTGCGGCTTGAGGAAAAAATTCTGTGTCCCTGAGGCGTGTACTGCCGGAAAAGCTCAGATGACCCAAGTGCTCGCCGTGTACCTCGAACTGGAATGACAAACGTCCGTCGCGCAACTGCAGATTAGCTTCAAGTTGCCGCAGTTGCAGTGCCGTGGATGATGCATCGGAAAGACGAAGGTCACCGCTCGTACGATAGAGCTTGATTACACCTTGTGGTTTTGTTTGACCTTGCTGCGGCACTGACAGATTCCAGTCACCATGCAGTTGCAAATCACTTTGTGTGATCGGCGCAAATTTCACTGCAGAAGCAAGATGCCCGATATGTAATTGCGTAATATGCCCTCGGCTGACTATCGCGTCTTTGTCGCGATGAAAATGGTCAATCACGAGGCGTCCGATATTACTTGATACATGCAGACGATCAAGTTGCAGAAAGTTTTTCGACCACGCGATGGCAGTGCTTTTCTCCAATGTGGCGTTGATCTTTCCCGCCAGCGTCGCTTGTTGCATTTGTCCACGCCATGTTGCGTTGGCGTTCATTACATCCACGCCTCCGGTTGCGGACAAGTGCAGCCGGGTCTTCGTGTCATCGAGTCGTACTGAGATCGTATGTTGTTGAGGCATTCCATCAAGATCGATATGCGCTGATGGAAGCAATGTGCCCGATACGATGGCATCCTGAAAGTCTGCATGTACAGCCAGCGGCGAACGGAGAGTTCCACCTACTTGAAGCTGACCTTGCGTATCGCGCATTGACAATCCGTATGGCAAGCGTAAATCATGCCCCTGCCAGTCGGCGATGAATCTTGGTTGTTGCAGATTGCCGCTTATTTTTCCCCGCATCGCCAGCTGTCCGGAGAATGACGACCCTAGTTGAGATAGTTGCGAAGCCTTCAGCAGAAAATTCAGTTCGCCGTGATGTTCACTTAGTTCGCCGTTGGCCTTCAGCAGGTTATCACCAGCACGTAATTCCAAGTCTGAGATCCTGAGTAAATTTTCATTCAGCCGCAGCTTTCCTTCGCCATTGACTGCATGCCGACCTATTCGACTATCGGTGACAGAAAAATCTAATGCCAATTGCAGGCCTAGGTATCGCTGCCCTTTCAGGTCAAAACTGCCTGTCAGTGCGATATCAGGCAGATATGAAAACTTTCCTATTTCGGCAAGCTTCAGGTGTTTCACGTCACCACGTATGTTAAATTTTTGAATCCCTGATAACTGCACTTCACCAGAGATGTCAGCAACTGCATCACCCAGTGTTAGGTGAGCCGAGTGCACTGTCAGCAGTGATTTTTTTAACGATACCTCAGCATGCATCTGCAATGATTTCGATCGCCGTGGTTCAGACAAAGCGATGCGAAGATTGGTGTTTTCGTTCTCTTTAATCAAATGCACATTACCATTGAGACGTGTGGTGCGTAGCCGGCTGTCGATACCTTTCAAATTCAGTTTCTTTGCCTGAAAAAATATTTGCCACTGACCTTGCCGTATTTTTATACGGCCTTTGAGATCGTCGTGATTGATATGTACATCGTCAAATATCAGGCCGTCATCTTGCAAGCGCCAGTGACCAGATGCATCTGTTACTGGCAGAAGTGATTTATCCCATGTTCCTGCTAGTGCATTATGGATTGAAAAATTTCCTTTTGTGTTTGATGAAAACTCTATGTGGACAGCCATCTGTGTTGTTGGCCAATCAGGCTTGATTTTAGAGAGGTCTAGTCGTTCCGCTCTTAATTCACCTGCGCTGATCAGTTTCTCGGTAAACAGTTGTAGCTGCGCCTGTACGGAGAGCTTAGTCTGTATTTGCGGCTGACCCAGACGCATCACCATCTTTGCTGCCATATTGCGCAGATCACCATTGATATGACCGGTGGCTTCCACATGCCAACCGTTTTGTTTACCGTTCAAGTGGATGTCACTCTGAATAGAAAAGGGTGTTGATGCTTGAAGATTAAATTGTGCTTTCAGATGGCTATCGGTATGGATGCTGCCGATCTGAGTCAGGTGTGCCGACTGTAGACTCAGGATATGTGCTGCTTTGTCAAATCGCCAGCTGATCTGCAGCCCTTTAATCGTTGCTTGCGCTTGATTATCTTTCCGTATGCTGAGTTTATCGATATCACATCGATCAAGCAGAACGTTAAATGGTAGCTGCAGTGATGCAGGCAGACTGCGCAGTGGCCTGGCGGTTTGCGCTGATGTCTGTATCACCAGAGCCCCGATATGCAGTCTGTCGATACGCAACAAGCGGCGGGTCAGCTCCAAGGCTTGCCACTCCAATCGCAGATCGTTTATCGTAAGTTTTTCTTTAGGTGTTGTTATCGTCAGCTGTCCGATCTGCAGCTGATGCGTGAAGCTGCCCCGGATGTCGCGCGCTTGTATCTGTCCTGCGCTTACCAGGCTCAGTAATTGTAAAGACGCACGCGCGCCACTGCGGGTGCCTGCAAGCCAGACAATGAATATTGTCGCAATCAATAAAGAAATCAAAGCCAGCGCAATCGGCCGGCGCCAGCGATTTATCGGCCTGACTGCGGTACCGTTAGTCTCAGAGTGATCAGAAGCCATAGCCAACTGAAAAATGCAGCCGCGTTTGGCCTTGATCCAGGCCGCGTGCCAGATCAATATTGAGAGCACCGATCGGGCTGCGCCAGCGCGCACCTACGCCCACACCGCGCCGCCATTGGAAGTCATGCCAGGACAGCGCAGCATCACCTGCGTCGTAGAACAAGGCAGCGCCCCATGCAGAGGTGATTCGGTACATCATTTCAGTGCTGATCAGCGCCATGACATTGCCACCCACGATGGCATTGTTGCGCGGCACACCCAGCGTGCCATAGCCATATCCACGCACCGTCTGGTCACCGCCTGTGCGAAACAGTAAATCTTCGGGAATGCTGTCTTCGCTTGCGCCGCTGATTTGTCCGGCTTGCAGCCGGACGACCGCTGTCCAGCGCGAGTGCAGGGGGCGTAGCCATACGCCGCTGACCAAAATGCGCGCAATGTGGTCTTGATGAAGCGAGCCACCCAGACCCGCCGACAAGTCGATGCCAGCGGAATAGCCACGGGTTGGCGCAAGCGTTTGATCGAATCGGCGGCGCGTCCATGCATAACCACCG
>JBIIEY010000212.1:0-4267 GCA_044237595.1 Burkholderiaceae bacterium
GATCGTCGGTGAGAACGCAAAATGGGTGCAGGATCTAGTGCCGGTTCTCAAACGGGGTGCTGCCGAAGTGGGCGCCGATATTCGCATGACGGAGTTGTTTGATACGCAAACATCCGACTTTTCGCCGCTGCTCGCAAAGGTCAAATCCAGTGGTGCGCAATACATGATTGTGATTCTGTCGCATGGTTCCAGTGATGTCTTTGCCAAGCAGTGGCATGACGCGCAGGTGCCGGTGCCTTACGGCGGCATTGACGTCAAGAGTATGGATGGCGATTTTTTCAATCGCATTGGTGGTAAGTCCATCTCCGAGGTGGCGGCCAACTTCGCGGTGCGCGCGCCGCTCACCAAAAAAACCGTTCCTTTCTTTGACAGCTTCAAAAAGAATTCACCGAACTATCCGGTGTACACGGCCTTTTTCGCCTATGACTCGATCTTTTTGTATGCCGAAGCAGTCAAGCGCGCAGGCAGCTTTGACACAGACAAGGTGATCAAGGAACTGGAAAAGACCCGCTTCGAGGGCGTGGCTGGCGAAATCACCTTTGATGAAAACCACGATGTACTGCCGGGCAAAGGCAAGACCAATCTCATCTTCGTGCAGTGGCAAGACAAGGGCGAGCGTGTCGTTCTCTATCCCAAGGAGCTTCGCACCGGAAATTTCATCCTGCCACCCTGGATGAAAAAATAAATTGGAAATCCTGATCTACGGCGCTGTCACCAGCGCCATTTACGCGATGCTCGCGGTAGGCTTTACGCTGATCTTTGGCGTGGCCCGCGTGCTGAACCTTGCGCATGGGTCGTTCTATGCATTGGGCGCGTATGGTGCGTATGTACTGACGTCCATCGTTGGCCTACCGTTGTGGCTGGCAGCGATACTGTCAGTCATCGGCGTCGCCGTATTTGGCGTGCTGGCAGAAAAAATCCTTATTCGGCCACTGCGCTATTCGCAACTTGGCGTGCTGATGATCACACTCGCCATTGCACTGGTGGTCGAGCAAACTTTATTTCTGACCTTTGGTTCCGAGTACCGTAATGTGCCTGCCTTTGTGGATGCCAAGATCAACATCGGCGGCGTGGATGTGGCAGGCCAGCGTTTGCTTACACTGATCGTTGCGGGTGTGTCGATTGCGGTGCTTTATCTGTTCATACAGCGTACCCGTCTGGGCAGTGCGATTCTCGCAATCTCCCAGGATGCGGATGCGGCCAAATACATGGGCATACCCAGCGATCGCATCTTCTCGCTGGTGATGGCGATCTCAGCAGCGCTGGCGGCGCTGGCCGGCATACTCGCCGGGCCGTTTCTCTCGGTGCAACCTTCGATGCATTTGCTGCCCATCGTCAAAGCCTTTGCGATTGTGGTGGTGGGCGGACTGGGTTCTATCCCCGGCAGTATTCTGGCGGCCTTCATGCTCGGCTATGCGGAAACCATCGTGGCTTATGAGATCTCCACCAGCTGGACCGAAATCGTTTCGGTGCTGGCCACGCTGCTGATGCTGGTCTTTCGGCCAGCCGGTATTTTCGGTAAACGGACGGCGTTTTAAATGGTGGCGCTCGGATCTCTCGACAAACTGAGCTCCACTGCGGGCTTGGTTTCGCTTGGTTTGCTGGCTCTTCTCCCGGTGCTTGCGGGTGGCAGTTATCTGGTGGGTGTGCTGACGGTTGCTGCGATATATGGCATCTGGGCAGTGAGCTGGGATTTCATGTCGGGGCTGACGGGGCGCGAGAATTTCGGCCATTCGCTCTTTATCGGCGTCGGTGCGTATGCCGCGGGTTTTCTGAATGTGCAGATGGGTCTCGGGCCGTGGTGGAGTCTGCCGGCCAGCATGGTGCTGGCCATGTTTTTCGGTCTCTTGCTGGGTTTTCCGACATTGCGACTCAAGGGCCCGTACTTTGCGCTGGCGATGCTCTCTGCCGCCGTGATCATGCAGCGTCTGATGCTGATTTTCTGGGAGTACACCGGCGGTGAAGAGGGCATACAGGACATCACGCCGCTGATCAAAAATCACTTGCACTATTACTGGTTCGTGCTGGGTGTGCTGGGACTCACCACCTGGCTGCTGGCGTGGCTGGCGCGTTCGCGTTGGGGCCTGATACTGCGCGCCATCAAAGGCGATGAAGCCACCTGTATGGCCGCCGGTTTGCCTATTACGACGTACAAAATAATCTCCTTGATTATCAGTGCGGCCTTCGCCGGACTCGGAGGTGCGCTTTATGCACACTATCAGTTGCAGGTAAGCCCGCAGCTGTTTGCCGTGGTGACGTCGATCACCATCATTACGATGGTATACGTTGGTGGCATAGGCACTATTTTCGGACCGGTCGGCGGGGCGCTTTTACTGACGCTGATGACCGAGGGACTGCGCAATTTCGGCGAATGGCGTTTGATGATCTACAGCGTCTTGCTGATTCTTATTCTGTTCTTCCTGCCCAACGGGGTGGTTGCGCCTGTCTGGAAAAAAATTCGCGCAATGCTATCGTCGCCTGTGCAGAGTACGAATGCACAGCGGTCTACGGACAAATCGACAGGGGAGGCCTGACATGTCGGACTACCTCCTCGATGTCAAACAACTGAACAAGCGTTTCGGTGGCCTTCATGCCGTGCGCGATGTCAATTTGCAGGTTCGTCGGGGTGAGATCGTCGGTATTCTGGGGCCTAACGGTGCCGGCAAGACGACGCTATTCAATCTGCTCACTGGTTTCATTCCCACCGATGAAGGCACGGTAAATTTTCAGGGGCGGTCGATACTCGGTATGAAGCCGCATCGCATCGTCAATCTGGGTGTGGCGCGTACTTTTCAGTTATGCCGGCCTTTCGTTGGCATGAGCGTGATTGAAAATGTACTGGTCGGCAGTCTGGGGCCGCGAGTGACTGAGGTCGATCTTGGCGCACGCGCCATGCACTTGCTATCGGAAGTCGGGCTGGCAGAGAAGGCGGACACACCCTCCGAGTTGTTGTCCTATGGTGATCTGCGTCGTCTGGAAATCGCACGAGCACTGGCTACCGATCCCGAGCTGCTCTTGCTTGATGAACCTTTTGCCGGTTTGGGCAGTGCCGAGATCGAATCAATCTCCGCACTCATACGCAAGCTGCACGCAGAAAAAAATCTGACGATTCTGCTCATCGAGCACAAGTTGCGCGAATTCATGCAGCTGGTGTCGCGCGTGGTTGCGCTGGATTTTGGTGAAGTGATTGCCGAGGGTGTTCCGGCAGAGATTGTCAGCCATCCACGCGTGATTGAAGCTTATATTGGCAAGCAGACGCCGGAGGTGCTCGCATGATGCTCGAGATCAGCGCCTTGAGCGCTGGCTACGGCAAAGCCATTGCGCTGGAAAATCTCAACCTGCACATCAAGGCAGGTGAATTGGTGACGGTGCTGGGCCCTAATGGTGCAGGCAAGTCGACTTTGCTGAAAGTGATTTCACGGGCCATATCGTCGCAGGGGCAATTGCAGTTCGAAGGGCACTCCTTGCATGATTACTCGACCGAGCAGGTTGTCGGTCTGGGCATCTGTCATTGTCCCGAGGGACGTCGTCTGTTTCCTGAGCTCACAGTCGCAAAAAATCTGCAGCTGGGTGCTTATCTCAGACGCGACAAGGCAGCGATTGCAACTGACATGGCGCGGGTACTTGCGCTGTTTCCGATATTGGCCGAGCGCGAGCATCAAATCGTCAGCACGCTTTCCGGTGGTCAGCAGCAAATGGTGGCGATCGGTCGTGCCTTGATGGGCGGCCCCAAATTGCTACTGCTTGATGAGCCCTCGGTCGGTATCGCACACCGCCTCAAGCTGGAAATTTTTTCTGCAATACGCCAGATTTGCGACAGCGGCGTTGCCATTCTGATGGCCGAGCAGGATGCGCAATCAGCGCTGCACATTGCCGATCGTGCGTATGTGCTTGAGCATGGTCATGTTGCGCAGGAGGGTGAAGCAAAAGCACTCGCGAGCGATGACCGCATTCGTAAAATTTATCTCGGTATCGGCTGAACGCAGCAGCTGATTCTCCATCTCCATCATCCGCATAAAAATGGACAAGCCCAATGATGCATGAACTTTGCGGCTTTACTGCCAGCCAGTTGTTAGCGATGTATCGTAGCGGGCAAGTGTCGCCTGTCGATGTGACACGCGCTGTGCTACAGCGCATAGATCAGGTCAACGGCAAACTGAATGCCTTTTGTCTGGTCGATGCAGCGCACGCGATGGAGAGCGCGAAAGCGAGCGAGCAGCGCTGGCAGGCGCATAGGCAGCAGGGCGCTGCGATCGGCGCACTGGAT
>JBIIEY010000018.1:0-14184 GCA_044237595.1 Burkholderiaceae bacterium
GGTTGTTGTCTCGCGCCGGATTGTAACGCCTCTGTGGTCGCTTAACCGCGCCCTGCTCTACAGACCTGTGTGGGCAGCAATATAGGCCTTGATTGCAGCCACATCCGCTGCCATGACCTCGAAACGCTGCGGCAAAGACTCTATGTTTTCGAAACCCGCAGGCCGATCGGCATCGCGCCCAAGCGCTTCACGCAAGGTTTCGTTGAACTTCGCCGGCAGCGCTGTTTCAAGAACAATCATCGGCACACCCGGCTCCCAGTGCTCGCGAGCGACTTTCACGCCATCAGCCGTATGTGTATCAATCATCAGCCCATATCGGGAATAAACCTCACGAATCGTAGCAAGGCGATCCGTATGCACGGATTTTCCTGACGCAAATCCAAATTCAGCCACCCGCTTGAATTCATCGCCATCACTTCCCGGCTGGCCCGACAAATCGAAGCCACCCTGTGTTTCTACTTTCATGAACAGCGCACGTACCCTGTCCCGATCACCATCGAGCAGGTCGTGGATGAATCGCTCGAAATTCGACGCTTTGCTGATATCCATACTGGGACTGCTTGTATGCAAGGTTTCTGCGGATTTTCGTACCCGATAGACACCCGTCTGAAAAAACTCGTGCAGCACATCATTTTCATTGGTCGCCACCACCAGCTTGCTGATCGGCAGGCCCATCATGCGTGCGATATGGCCAGCACAAATATTCCCGAAATTCCCTGAGGGAACAGTGAATGACACTTTCTGCGTATTGTCGGTGGTGGCTGACAAATAGCCGCGGAAGTAATACACCACCTGAGCCACGACACGCGCCCAGTTGATCGAATTGACGGTGCCAATTTTTTGGTGCGCTTTGAATTCCAGATCGCTGGAAACTGCCTTGACCATGTCTTGGCAATCATCAAAAACGCCTCTGACTGCAATATTGAAAATATTGGGGTCCTGCAAACTGAACATTTGCGCGCACTGAAATGCGCTCATTTTCTGATGCGGTGACAGCATAAATACCCGGATGCCTTGCTTTCCCCTCATCGCGTACTCAGCCGCGCTCCCGGTATCGCCCGAGGTCGCACCGAAGATATTCAGCTCGGCATTATTCTTTTTGAGCGTGTATTCGAAAAGATTACCCAAGAGCTGCATCGCCATGTCTTTGAAGGCCAACGTCGGACCATTGGATAGGGCTTGCAGAACCAGTGAACGGTCGCCCGACACTTCGAGGGTACGCAGAGGGGTGATACGTGAAACGTCTTCACCGGCGCGCGCGTTGCGATAAACCTCGGCAGTATAGGTCCGAGCGCTTAGCTGCTCGATATCCGACGCAGAAATATCGGTTGCAAATTTCTTCAGGATTTCACTGGCTAGCCCAGCGTAAGACAAGCCGCGCCAACGGCGAAGCTCATCATCGCTTACCTGAGGGTAATGAGATGGCAAGAAAAGCCCCCCGTCGGGCGCTAAACCACCGAGCAGGATGTCAGAAAAAGACGATTCGGCTTGATGCCCACGGGTCGATAGGTAATGCATGACCGATAAAGCTCCCAAAAATCAGACCCTCAATTATAAGCGCTGAGACAGTTTCCGCTGAAAAACGGTCGATCTTCGCCCTTCAGTAGATGAGTTTTACGCATAGCAAAAGGTTCTTTTTTCATGCGAATTCTCAAGCCACATTTGAACAATTAATCTCACTTTGTCAATCCCATGAATTAGGTAATTTTGCGATTAATTTTCATGCCCCACAGAAATTAAAGTTTATAAAGAAATTTTTTAACGCAATTCAATCGCATGTTTACATCAAGCAGCGATTACCTGTCTCAGTGGGATGACATCGCGTGATATCTGAGCGGACAGATGACACGAGAGAAACTAAACTCTTCAAGATGAAGGAACAATTCGATGAACGACCAACTTCAGACATCAGAAGAGAACGAATTTGATCCTTTATTGCTGATGGATGATCTCATTATCGATATAGATAGCGATCACGAGAGCACGGAATCTGATGATGAATCCGAATCGGACGAAAGTTATCAGGAAAAAAATCTTGTCAAAACTAAGAAAATTTTTTCCTCAATGGAACTCCGATCGGATCAATGCTCCGAAATACCTCTTTTGGAAAGAGATCAAGAGATACTCTTTCGCGACTTGATTGACCAGCATCAGCGAAGACTTTATCGGTTCGTCATCAAGTACATCGACCATCCCGATGACGCCGCCGACATCACCCAACAAGCTTTTGTTGAGGCAGCTCGCACCATCGCCAGCTTTCGGGGCGATTCGAAATTATCAACCTGGCTTTTTGGTATCGCCATGAACATGGTAAGAAATTATATGCGGAAAATGATCGAGCAGGATTTGTATGAATTGCCAGTGCTTTCGTTTCAGGAACTCACACAGGAAATCAACATTCAGCCTCTGGCGCGGGTGGAGCTGTGACAATGTCTTCTATTTTTTTAACTTACCTCAGCACTCGTAGCATTGACTGCGACTTCAAGATCAGTAAATTCTCTGATCAGTCCCAAAAAACCACTGGCCTCAAATACGCCGCGAACCTGCTCACCCATTTCAGCCAATACGACCTGTCCTTTTCGGGACTGAACTTCTTCAATAGCTTTGAGAATCACCCGCAAGCCGTCACTGGAGATATGGCTAAGGATAGAAAAATCAAAGACAAGCCGGGTGACGCCTTCAGCTATCGCGTTGTCGAGCAGTTCATGCAGCTCGTTTGCAGCCATTTTATTAATATCGCCACTGGGTCGGACAACAAGTACCTGACCACGGATTTCAGTATGTATCGTCATTTTTTAACTATTTTCAGGAATTTAGTGCAACAAAACTATTGTATCCAGACTCCGATGAAAGTTCACGAAAGCTTTATATGAAATTAGAACCCAGCCTCGATACCCTACAGGCCCAGGTCGAACTACGCGTACTGGTTGGCCCCCAGGCAGGTAGCTCCCTAAGTCTCGGCATAGGTGATTACTCATTGGGAACATCCGATGAATGCGAGATCATTCTGATGGGTTCGCGGCTGGAGTCGACTCACGCGAGAATAAGTTTTGATGGGGATCAAATCACGGTCAAACCCGTCGAGGGCAAGGTCTGCGATGCCCAAGGCAATGAAATCATGGATACGTTCCCCCTGACGCTGGGTATGCCCGTTGATCTGGGCGGTGTCTGGGTCAGCGTCGATCGCGTGGACGCGCGCTGGCCAGATCCTGCTGACGTACTCCCCACGCCGGCACCGCCAAGCCCGTTAGAACAAACAGTGACCGAGGGAGAAGTTCAGACTCAGGCGGCAGACAATCCAACCAGTCGTATGCGCAATCGGGCAAAAATCACGTTGATTGTTTCTGCTATGGGTTTGTCCCTGATTGTCTTGGCTGGTATTTCATTGGCGGCCTGGATGATTGAGCGGCAGACACATCCTGAGGTCGTCGCGACCGTCTCAAAACCTGTTGTGCCCACTATCTCCGTTAATCAGCAAAAAATCCTGCAAATTATTCAGAATCTGGATTTGGCTCGCTCGGTGGAGATGAAAGTTTCCGATAAAGGCAGTATCAGTGTTTCTGGGTATCTACCCGACGCCAACACAAGAAAACAATTGATTCAAGCACTCGACAATATCTCCCCCTCGCCCAAGACTGAGCTGTATGTTGACAGCGAGTTACTGGAAACTGCAAAAAAAGTACTGGCCGACAAGCTAGATCCGGCCCGCGCCAAGCTGAAAGCAGAGAGCGTCACTAATGGAGTACTGAAAGTAAGTGGTGCGGTATTGACACAGACCGCCAAGGAAAGCGCTTACGAAATGGTCAAATCCGAGGTACCAGGATTACGACAGATCGACGGTGTGATTATGCAGGCAGATGACCTTCCGCAGCAGTTTCAAGAAAAAATTGTATCGGTAGGCCTTGCAAAAAAAATTCAGGTAATCAGCAGACAACCCGAATTCGTTTTACGCGGCGCCATGACCGAAGAAGATTTGCGAAGTTGGGAGACTATTCTGACTGAGTTCAATGAAGATTACGGAAAGATTCTACCGATTCGCGCAACGATACGTGTCGTTCAAAAGAAATCACCCTTCAACGTTCAGATTGTCGTTGGGGGAAATATGCCTTTTGTGATTACCGAGAGCAGTCAGCGTGTGACTCGCGGCGGAGATATTAATGGACACACCCTAATCACGATCAAAGATACCGAAGTGATTTTCGACGGTAACGAGAAAATAAAGATATCAAGATAAACCCATGGAAAACTCATCATTATCGGTAGAGGAACGCCTGCGATCAGACAAAACGGGCGAATATGCAAAGGAGATTTACAAGCAACTTAAACAAATTGAGCTACGCCTCGCTGCCGAGGCCAGAAAACTTCATGATCGTTCAACGCATGAAAAAATCAAGGCGGCAGAGACTGCTGTCATAAGCTCGACCGCTTTCATGCAACTGTTTGAATCCGCTGTTAATTTCGAAAAAAGGAAGTGATTTATGGGACTCGCAAAAGCCAGTATTAATGAAGTTGCTAAAAAAATAGACAAGCCAGTGAGCGATGCAGAGGGTGATTTAAAAAGATTGTTGGACGCCGTAAACACAGGCGGCGATGTCACGACGGTTGAGCTACTGCGGATACAATCAGCGATGGCCAAGTACACACTGACGTCATCGATTTTCAGTGCCATCATCAAAGAGCTATCGGACTCCTTGAAACAAACTGCTGCCAAGATTGGCTGACGATAGCCAGTACGCCTGATGACAGGGTCAGCCCAGCGACTCGAGCCGTATACGGGCGACTTGTCCTGACACGGCCTCGAGTGCTTCTATCGCGGCGATTGCTTGCTTTGCTTTTTTCTCCCGCGTCTGATGCGTCAGGATGATGATGTCTGCCTCGGTTTCGCCCGCGGCAGGTTCTTTTTGAAGCATTGCATCAATCGAAATAGCCGCGTCAGCCAGAATGCGGGTGATATCGGCCATCACGCCGAGTTTGTCAGCCACACGAATACGCAGATAGTAGCTGGTGGTGATCTCGTCCATCGGAAGAATCGGCGTATCCGTCATCGCGTCGGGTTGGAACGCCAGGTAAGGCACACGATGTTCCGGATCGGCTGTCGCCAAGCGGGTGATATCAACCAAGTCGGCAATCACAGCTGACGCCGTCGGCTCAGCGCCGGCACCCTTGCCGTAATAAAGTGTGGCACCCACTGCGTCACCATGTACCAAGACAGCATTCATCGCACCTTCGACATTGGCGATGAGCCTGTTCGCCGGTATCAGCGTGGGGTGGACACGCAATTCAATGCCATTGGCAGCGCGGCGCGCGATGCCCAGCAATTTGATGCGATAACCTAGCTGCTCTGCATAACGAATATCGGCTGCTTGCAGGCCCGTGATCCCTTCCACATAGGCTTTGTCAAACTGCACCGGTATGCCAAAGGCAATGGCAGACATCAGCGTAGCCTTGTGCGCAGCATCGATGCCTTCGATATCAAAGGTCGGATCAGCTTCGGCGTAACCGAGCCGCTGCGCTTCTTTAAGCACAACATCGAAGTCGAGACCTTTGTCACGCATCTCTGACAAGATGAAATTGGTGGTGCCGTTAATGATGCCGGCGATCCACTGAATACGATTCGCTGTCAAACCTTCGCTCAAGGCTTTAATGATGGGAATGCCGCCTGCCACTGCAGCTTCAAACGCCACCATCACGCGCTTTTCTTGCGCGGCTCTGAAAATCTCGGTGCCGTGGGTTGCAAGTAGCGCTTTGTTCGCGGTCACCACATGCTTGCCATTGGCAATGGCCGTCATCACCAGCTGGCGAGCGATGCCGTAACCACCAATTAATTCAACGACGATATCAATATCGGGATGATTAACGATGATATTAGCGTCATCGACGACTTCGATTTTGCCACCGGTAATCTGCTTTGCCCGCGCGGTGTCGAGGTCAGCGACCATCGTGATTTCAATCGGACGCCCTGCCCGACGACGTATTTCTTCTGCATTGCGCGCAAGGACAGTGAACGTACCGGCACCGACAGTGCCGATACCGAGCAAACCAACTTTGATAGGTTTCATGATGAATGAGTCAGTGACAGACAGGGCTATCGAATATCAGGCCGCGTGATGACGACGATAGCCGTCAAGGAAATGAGCAATACGACCAATGGCTGCTGTCAGATCGTCTGCGTTAGGCAAAAAGACGACGCGGAAGTGGTCTGTCGTCGGGCAATTGAAACCTGTGCCTTGCACGATCAGCACGCGCTCTTCGGCCAGCAAGTCATAAGCAAACTGTTGATCGTCTTTGATCGGATACAGTTTCGGATCCAGGCGAGGAAACATGTACAGCGCTGATTTTGGTTTGACACAGCTGACGCCGGGAATTGCCGTCAGTAAATCGTGTGCCAGATCGCGCTGACGCAAGAGACGTCCACTGGGTCCCACCAGATCATCAATACTTTGGTAACCACCCAAGGCGGTCTGTATGGCAAATTGCCCCGGAACATTCGAGCACAAGCGCATCGAGGCGAGCATGTTCAAACCCTCGATATAATCCTTCGCATGTTTTTTCTCGCCCGACACAATCATCCAGCCGGCGCGATAGCCGCAGGACCGGTAGTTCTTCGATAAACCATTGAAGGTAATGAACAAGACATCATCAGCGAGCGATGCCAGCGAGGTATGTTTTGCACCGTCATACAAGACTTTGTCGTAAATCTCATCAGCAAAAACGATCAGCTGGTGCTGGCGTGCCAGCTCGACTATCTGCTGCAGCAATTCGACCGGATACAAGGCGCCGGTAGGATTATTGGGATTGATAACGACGATAGCGCGGGTATTCGCGTTGATCTTGCTACGGATATCCTCAATGTCCGGATACCAATCCGCTTGCTCATCGCATACGTAGTGAACGGGCTTGCCGCTGGATAAGCTGACGGCCGCGGTCCATAACGGATAATCTGGCGCTGGTACCAGCACTTCATCGCCCGTGTTGAGCAAGGCATTCATGCTCATGACAATCAACTCGGACGCCCCATTGCCAAGATAGATGTCGTCAATCGTGACACCGGCGATCTTTTTTTCCTGACTGTATTGCATGATTGCCTTGCGCGGAGCAAACAGACCTTTGGAGTCCGTGTATCCCGATGCATTGCCCATATTGCGAATCATGTCCTGGACAATCTCATCCGGCGCATCAAAGCCAAACGGCGCAAGATTCCCGATATTAAGTTTGATGATCTTGTGACCTTCGTCCTCCATCTGACGAGCCTTTTCCAGCACAGGTCCGCGGATGTCGTAACAGACGTCAGCCAGTTTTTTGGATTTTTGGATAGCTTTCACGGCAAGAACCTGTTCCGGTTGGCGCGCGGGCACGCAGTGTTGCACCGCGAAAAAACAAGCATTTTGCCCCAAAACTGACAGGTTTACCAATGGTGCTACGGATAAAATACCGGTAGAGACTTTTATACCAGCTGAACCGGCATCCCGCAGCCACCTCTGCGCCCTGCAGCACCGGACAGCTGAGCTGCCTGACTATAAAATGCCTATTTTTTAGTCACCCGCCCAGCGTTTGCGGCCGGACTAAGCATCTCGGGATAGAATGCGCTTGCCTATGAAGCTACATGCCACCACAACCCAGCAGTACCAGACCGTGACCGGCTACGAAGCAGACTGGATAGAGATCAACGCGGTCAGGTTTGCTCACAGTCTGATCGTTTTGCCCGAGTCTCCCCCGGTCGTTTGGCCGGTCAAGGCCTTCGAATCGCTCAGCAAGCTCGATTTTGCTCCTTTGGTAGCCGCCACGCCCGACCTCGTCATTCTGGGTACAGGTCCACGGCAACGCTTCGTCGCGCCCGCGCTCATTGGGGATCTGCTATCCCAGCGTATCGGCGTGGAATGCATGGACAATCGGGCAGCCTGCCGCACTTACAATATCCTGATGGCCGAAGGAAGAAAGGTCGCACTTGCGCTGATCGTCCCCGACCAGCAGGCCGAGACACACGAATAAGGAGATCAAATGGGCGAGCGTCCCTCCATACTGAACATGACGGTGCCTGATTTCAGTGCCCCGATGACCGGGAACGCGCCGTTTCGCTTGTCGGATTACCAGGGGAAAAAAGTTGTCTTGTACTTCTACCCCAAAGACAACACCCCCGGCTGCACGACTGAAAGCCTTCAGTTCCGCGAGCATCATGCCAAATTCAACGCCGCCGGCTGCGAGATATTCGGCATCAGTCGCGACACTTTGCGATCTCACGAGGGTTTCAAAGCCAAGCTCGAGTTGCCTTTCGAGTTGATTTCCGACACGGATGAAACCGTCTGCAATATGTTTGATGTCATCGTCATGAAATCAATGTACGGTAAAAAAGTTCGCGGTATTGAACGCTCGACGTTTGTGATTGACGCTGCCGGCAAAATAGTGAAAGAATGGCGCGGAGTGAAAGTTCCGGGTCATGTCGATGAAGTTCTGGAAGTTATTGAGGGCCTTGCCTGATTTACCACAACCCATTGAAACTAAACAATTTTTCAATTACGAGGCTGTTTAAGAAAAAGGTTTGTCACCTTTTACTTAAACAGCCTTTTCAGTTTTTTCAGCGATATTTTGATTTTGTTGAATATGGCTGGTTTTATTTTTCAACTCTGACAGTAAGAGGATCTGATGCCTTTGCCTAAAATGCCTGCCAAACCCGCAGCACTACTTTCACCCGTTGATTATCCCAAGGCAGAAAAAGGCAAAACCGTCAAACCCGTAATCGCTCTGGTTGAACCGCCTGCCCCTCCGATATCGACACCACAGGCACGAACGCGGTCGGAAGCGCCCGTCAAAGAAAAGTCAGGCCATAAAACTCAGCGCAGTGACACGCATTCCAAATCATCGACCAGCCGCTCAGCAGATAAGCGCGGCGTGACCAAATTATTTGTGCTTGATACAAACGTACTGATGCACGATCCGACGTCCCTGTTTCGCTTTGCCGAGCATGATGTCTACCTGCCCATGATCACCCTCGAGGAACTCGACAATCACAAGAAGGGTATGTCCGAGGTGGCTCGCAATGCGCGGCAAGTGTCTCGCTCGCTGGACGCGCTGGTTGCGGATGTGTCGGGAGATGCGATTGATGGCGGCATACCGCTGAGCAAACTCGGTAACAAGGACGCCAGCGGACGATTGTTCTTTCAGACAAAACTGGGCCGATGGACCTTGCCGGAAGGACTGCCCGAGGGCAAGGCCGACAATCAAATTTTGGGCGTCGTGCGTGCGCTTCAGGAGCAGCATCCGGAGCGGCCGGTCGTATTGGTGTCCAAGGACATCAATATGCGTATCAAGGCGCGCGCGCTGGGTCTGCCCGCCGAAGAATATTTTAATGACCATGTACTGGAAGACACGGACCTTCTGTACTCCGGCATCTTGCCCCTGTCCGATGATTTCTGGATACGCCACGGCAAAGGCATGGAATCCTGGCAAGAAAATCGCCAGGGTATGGGCACAACCTTTTATCGCGTTACCGGACCTATGGTCACGGCGATGCTGGTCAATCAGTTTGTTTACATGGAACCGCGCAACGGTGAGCCTTCGTTTTACGGGCAAGTCGCGCAGATCAATGGAAAAACTGCTGTCATCCGAACCTTGCGCGATTTTGCTCACAACAAAAATAATGTGTGGGGTATTACCTCGCGTAATCGTGAACAGAATTTCGCACTCAATCTGCTGATGGATCCGGAATGCGACTTCGTGACATTGCTTGGTCAGGCCGGTACGGGCAAAACCTTGCTGGCGCTGGCGGCGGGCCTTGCTCAGGTACTCGAATCCAAAACCTACAACGAAATCATTGTGACGAGAGTCACGGTACCTGTTGGCGAAGATATCGGATTTCTGCCAGGTACCGAAGAAGAAAAAATGTCACCCTGGATGGGCGCATTCGATGACAATCTTGAAGTCCTCAATAAATCCGACTCGGACGCGGGCGAATGGGGCCGGGCCGCAACGCAGGAATTGATCAGGTCGCGTATCAAGATCAAGTCGCTTAATTTCATGCGGGGCCGCACCTTCGTCAACAAGTACCTGATCATTGACGAAGCCCAGAACCTGACGCCCAAACAAATGAAAACACTCGTCACGCGAGCCGGCCCAGGTACCAAGATCGTTTGCCTTGGCAATATCGCGCAGATTGATACGCCTTATCTGACCGAAGGCTCCAGCGGCCTCACCTACGTGGTGGATCGTTTCAAAGGTTGGGGCCATAGTGGCCATGTCACGCTCGCACGCGGCGAGCGTTCCAGACTGGCAGATCACGCAAGCGATGTCTTGTAAGAGATCGCTCGGACGCTTACAACCACTGTCGTCCTAACCACCAGGCGATTGCAGCCAAAAAGGCCGATGCAGGGATCGTGAAGATCCATGCCCAGACGATATTGCCCGCAACACCCCAGCGCACCGCTGACATTTTGCGCGAGGAACCGACGCCGACAATAGCGCCGGTGATGGTATGCGTGGTCGAGACCGGGATGCCGAGGGCTGTTGCAAGGAACAAGGTCATCGCACCGCCCGTCTCTGCGCAAAATCCACCGACGGGTTTGAGCTTGGTAATTTTCTGCCCCATGGTTTTGACGATGCGCCAGCCGCCGAGTAAAGTACCCAGACTTATCGCTGCGTAGCAGGAAACAATGACCCACCAGGGAAGCGGATCCGACGCAGCGCTGACACCGGCCGCGATCAGCAGCATCCAGATAATGCCCATCGTTTTTTGTGCGTCATTACCACCATGACCCAGACTATACATAGACGCTGAAATCAACTGCATGCGCCGGAACCACTTATCAACCGGCTGCGGCGTGCTTCGTACAAAGAGCCAAGAGACTATGAGCATCATCATGGAACCGAACAGAAAACCCAGCAGCGGTGAAAGCACAATAAAGCTGATGGTTTTGATTAGACCACTGGAAATAAGGGAGCCGGTACCCGCCTTGGCCACCGCTGCGCCGACCAAACCACCGATGAGTGCGTGTGAGGATGATGAAGGAATACCGTAGTACCAAGTCAACAAATTCCAGGTGATTGCGCCTACCAGAGCCCCAAAGACAACATAATGATCGACCATGGCTGGGTCTATCGTTCCCTTGCCGACGGTAGTGGCCACTTTCAGCTGAAAAATGAGAATGGCAATAAAATTAAAGAACGACGCAAGCAGGACGGCATTGTGCGGTTTGAGTACGCCAGTCGAGACGACGGTCGCAATAGCGTTCGCGGCATCATGAAATCCATTCATGAAGTCGAACAGCAGGGCCAGCACAATCAGAAAACCAAGTAGGTAAATACTGATGTTTAAAGTCTGCATGGCTATGAATTACGCATTCTCGACGATAATGCCCTCGACGATGTTGGCAACATCTTCGCAACGATCTGTCACAGTTTCGAGAATTTCGTAAATCGCTTTGAGTTTGATGAGATTACGCACATCAGGCTCTTCTCGGAAGAGTTTGGACATGGCTGCGCGCATCACATGATCTGCATCGGATTCAAGTCTGTCGATTTCAGCGCAAATACTCAGTATTTCGCGCGCATTGTTCATGTTATGCAGCAATGAGACGCTGGCCAGCACTTTTTCACAGCAGGTCTGGCAAAGCTCGGCCAGTCGCTTGGCCTCAGGGGTGATTTGCTTGATATCGTAGAGCCATATCGTCTGCCCGACATCTTCCATCAGATCCAGTATGTCATCCATGCGCGTGATGAGCTTGTGAATATCATCGCGATCCAAGGGGGTGATAAAGGTCTTGTGCAGCAATTCAAGCGTGGAATGCGTAACTTTGTCGGCCTGCTTTTCAATAGTCTCGATCGCATGCACACGATGCTCGAGATCATCAAAATTGGTCATCAGCGATACGAGTTCTTTTCCACCTTTGACACAGAGCTCGCCATGTTGAATGAACAGATCAAAGAATTTTCCCTCGGTAGGCATCAAACGTCCGAACATAGCCTTGCTCCTTTGAATGCATCCGTATCTACTCAGGCTCACTCACCACTGCTGTAAGGTGAAGCGCTACCTGTATAGTTTTCAAATTTTGTGTACTGCCCAAGGAAAGTCATGCGGACGCTGCCAATAGGACCATTACGCTGCTTGCCGATAATGATTTCGGCCATGCCTTTGTCGGGCGAATCGGGGTTGTAGACTTCGTCGCGGTAGATAAACAAAATCAAATCGGCATCTTGCTCGATTGCGCCGGATTCTCGCAAATCTGACATCACGGGCCGCTTGTTGGGTCGCTGTTCCAGCGATCGGTTCAGCTGTGACAAGGCGATCACGGGACAATTTAATTCCTTGGCCAGGCCTTTCAAGTTACGTGATATTTCCGATATCTCGGTCGCTCTGTTCTCGCCCGGCGAATTGGCGGACATCAGCTGAAGATAGTCGACAATAATCAGACCTAGCTTGCCACAGGTACGCGCCAACCTTCGGGAACGGGCACGCAGTTCGATGGAATTCAGTGCGGGAGTCTCATCGATATACACCTGCGCATCATTCATCTTCTGGATGGCATGCGTGAGTCGCGGCCAGTCATCATCATTGAGGCGGCCCGTCCGCAGCCGATGCTGGTCGAGACGACCGACTGAACCCAGCATACGCATCGCAAGCTGAGTGCCACCCATCTCCATAGAGAAAATAGCGACCGGCAATCCGCTCTCTACCGCGACCGTCTCGCCGATATTCACGGAGAACGCAGTCTTGCCCATAGAGGGCCGTCCTGCGACGATGATCAGATCACCGGGTTGCAAACCCGAGGTCATGCGGTCGAGATCGACGAAACCGGTGGGCACACCGGTAATATCATTTTGATTATCGCGGTTATAGAGCTCATCAATGCGCTCGACCACCTGTGTCAGCAATGGTTGTATTTCCTGAAAACCCTGAGAGCCGCGCGCACCCTCTTCAGCGATTGCAAAAATTTTGGATTCGGCTTCATCCAGCATTTGCTTGACTTCTTTACCTTGCGGATTGAAGGCCGCACTGGTGATTTCATCAGAGACCGTAATTAATTTTCGCAGGACGCCACGATCACGAACGATTTCTGCGTAGCGGCGGATATTGGCAGCCGACGGCGTGTTTTGAGCCAGTGCGTTGAGGTAGGTAATACCACCGGCATCTTCTGCCTTGGCCGCTGACGTCAATGAATCGAATACGGTGATGACGTCGGCCGGCCGCGATGCATTGATGAGCTTGACGATATGCTGAAAAATCAGACGGTGGTCAAAACGATAAAAATCATCAGCGCTGATCTTGTCTGCGATTTTGTCCCAGGCGGCATTATCAAGCAGTAAACCACCCAAAACTGACTGCTCCGCCTCAATGGAATGCGGCGGTACGCGCAGGGACTCGATTTGCGGATCAACGCGAGTATTCATAAGCGCAGATTATACCCGCTAGCTCCCGCACCCCGGGTGCAAATGCCGCACAGGAAAGGGGTTTACCGCAACGATCGCAGGCCTGATTTCGGTAATGAAAAATGGCAAAAAAAATGCCGGGATAACCCGGCATTTCCTGAGGCAGAGCGTACTGAATCAAGCTTGCTCGCCAACGACAGTCACGTTGATTTCCACGACAACGTCGGTGTGCAATGCCACTGTCAGCGAATGATCGCCTGTGGTCTTGAGTGGGCCCTGCGGCATGCGAACTTGCGCCTTGTCGACAGTGAAACCCAGCTTGACGAGTGCTTCAGCAATATCGTGATTGGTTACAGAGCCGAACAAACGACCATCAACACCCGCCTTTTGCGAGATCTTGACCGCCTGGCCTGACATTTTGTCGGCTTGTGCCTGTGCCGCTGCGAGCTTGGCAGCTGCTGCCTTTTCGAGCTCTGCACGACGCGCTTCGAATTCGGCAATCGCATCAGCGGTTGCACGACGCGCCATGCGTTGCGGGATTAGAAAATTACGGGCATAGCCGTCTTTCACGCGAACCACGGCGCCAAGGTCGCCCAAATTCGCCACTTTTTCCATCAGAATGACTTGCATTTTTATCTCCAGGATTCAAAGGGGGTAGGACGATCAGGCGTTATGCAGATCGGTGTACGGCAGCAGCGCGAGATAGCGAGCGCGCTTGATCGCGGTATCCACCTGACGCTGATAGTGTGCACGGGTACCTGTCAGACGTGCTGGCATGATCTTGCCGTTTTCCTGCACGAAGTCCTTGAGGGTATCCACGTCCTTGTA
>JBIIEY010000213.1:0-4248 GCA_044237595.1 Burkholderiaceae bacterium
AACTATGCAGTCACAGGCTTGTATTTTTATGACAAACAGGTCTGCGATATCGCTGCTGGTATTCAGCCTTCAGCGCGCGGTGAACTTGAAATCACCGACGTCAATCGGGTCTATCTAGAACACAGTCAGCTGCAGGTCGAAGTCATGGGTCGTGGTATGGCCTGGCTCGATACCGGCACGCATGAATCGCTGATGGAGGCGGGTCAGTTCATCGCCACGCTGGAAAAACGTCAGGGATTGAAAATCGCCTGTCCCGAAGAAATCGCCTATCGCAAAGGCTATATCGACGCAGCACAAGTGCAAAAATTAGCTGAGCCCATGAAGAAAAACAGTTACGGCCAGTATTTGCTGCGCTTGCTCGAAGACAGAATTTTTTGAACGCATGAAAATTATTTCGACCACGATTCCCGACGTGCTGATCATCGAGCCCACAGTCTTCGGCGATGCGCGCGGCTTTTTTTACGAAAGCTACAATGCGCGCCAGTTTCAAACGCTGACAGGTGTTGCGCCGCAATTCGTTCAGGACAATCACTCCCGTTCTGCGCGGGGTGTTTTACGCGGTCTGCATTATCAGATTCGTCAGCCTCAGGGCAAACTGGTGCGCGTGACGGCGGGTGAGGTCTTTGATGTCTGCGTTGATTTGCGCCGCAGTTCGCCTTTTTTCGGACAGTCGGTGGCGGTCACGCTCTCGGCTGAAAATCATCGGCAGCTATGGATACCACCGGGATTTGCGCACGGATTTCTGGTGGCCAGTGATTACGCAGAATTTCTTTATAAAACGACAGACTACTACGCGCCCGAGTATGAGCGTTCGCTGCAATGGAATGATCCTGCGCTGAACATTGCGTGGCCTATTCAGGGAGAGCCTTTGCTGTCTGCCAAGGACAAATCGGCGGCATCGCTTGCACAGGCTGAAACCTTCGAATGAAAATACTCGTTACGGGTTGCCACGGTCAGGTCGGTCATGCACTGACCCGGCATTTGCAGGGTCAGGGCGAGATTCATGCGCTCGGGCGAGAGCAATTGGATCTCTCCCGTTCTGAATCGATTCGGGCGGTGATGCAATCCTTGCGCCCGGCAATGGTGATCAACGCCGCTGCATACACCGCAGTAGATCAGGCCGAATCAGAAGAAGCGCTTGCGCTGCGTATCAATGCCGAGGCCCCCGGTGTTCTCGCCGAGGAAGCCGTAAAAATCGGCGCATCACTGATTCACTATTCCACCGACTATGTGTTTGACGGCAGCAAGCAGGGCGCGTGGGTGGAAGAAGATTCTGTGTCGCCTCTGTCTGCTTACGGTCGCAGCAAGCTCGCGGGCGAGCAGGCCATTGCGGTGACAGGTGTGCCACACCTTATTTTGCGCACCAGCTGGGTCTATGGTCTGCATGGTAAAAACTTTTTACTCACTATGCTGAGACTGGCTCAATCCCGCGATTCACTGTCCATTGTGGATGATCAGATCGGTGCGCCCACCTGGAGTCATACAATTGCAGAAGCGACGGCTAACATTGTCAGACATTTTCCACGGGCTGAACAAATTGCAAAACTGAGTGGTATTTATCATCTGTGCGCAAGCGGACACACCAGTTGGCATGGCTTTGCACAGGCGATCTTTGCGCATTCTGCCGTGCATCAGCATCCGGCATTGCAGGCGATCACAACAGCCCAATATCCCACGCCTGCGCGACGTCCTGCAAACTCCGTTATGAATACTGAAAAATTCAGGCAATGCTTTGGCGAGCTACCTTCCTGGCAAGAGGCTCTGCAGCACTGCCTTGATGGTCTTGAAACCAAGACGACTTTTGAATAAACATCTTCCATATTAATTTTTAGAGAACCTCTGCAACTATGGTCACTGGCGCGGTCAAGTTAAATCCTGGCATTTTCAAGGCCTACGACATTCGTGGCGTACTTGGCGCAACGCTCGATAAAGGCATTGCGTATCAGATCGGTCAAGCTTTCGGATCTGCTGCTGTCGAATGCGGCGAGAGCACAGTGGTGATTGGCCGCGATGGTCGATTGTCCGGCCCAGAATTGTCGGCAGCATTGGCAGAAGGTTTGCAGTCAGCCGGTGTTGATGTCATTGATATCGGCATGGTCGCCACACCCATGCTGTATTTCGCGACCCATACACTGGGTGCGAGCAGCGGCATCATGGTCACTGGCAGTCATAATCCACCCGATTACAACGGTTTCAAGATGGTGCTGGCGGGCGCAGCCATTTATGGCGATACGATCACTGCGCTCTATCAGCGTTTGAAGGAAAACAGGCTCGCGCAAGGTCGCGGCAGCTATCGCGAGCATTCCATACGTGATGCGTATCTGCAGCGCATCGTCGGTGACATCAAGCTGGCGCGTCCCATGCACGTTGCGATTGACTGCGGCAATGGTGTGGCTGGTGCCGTTGCGGGTGATTTGTATCGACAGCTCGGTTGCACCGTGACGGAATTATTTTGCGAGGTCGATGGCAATTTCCCGAACCATCATCCTGATCCTGCGCACCCGGAAAATCTGCAGGATCTGATCCGCACGCTGGCCAACAGCGATGCAGAGATTGGACTGGCTTTCGATGGTGATGGCGATAGGCTGGGTGTCGTGACCAAGACCGGTGAGATCATTTATCCGGATCGTCAATTGATGCTGTTTGCGCAGGAAATACTCAGTCGTCATCCCGGCGCACCCATACTCTTTGATGTGAAATGCAGCCGCCATGTCGCCGAAGTTGTCAAAGCCGCCGGCGGTCAGCCGCAGATGTGTCGCACCGGTCACTCGCTGGTGAAGGCAAAGATGAAAGAAACCGGCGCACCTTTTGGTGGTGAAATGAGCGGCCATTTGTTTTTCAAAGATCGCTGGTATGGATTTGATGATGGCTTGTATGCAGGCGCGCGTTTGCTCGAGTTGGCCAGTCGGGTTAGCGATCCCGCTGCCATGCTCAATGCGTTGCCGCAGTCCATCTCGACGCCCGAGCTTCAGATCGCGCTAGCCGAAGGTGAAAACCATGCTGTCGTGGCGCAGCTGCAGCGCGATGCGCAATGGCCAGGTGCGCGCGATGTGATTACCCTCGATGGTGTGCGTGTGGAATACGCAGATGGCTTTGGTCTCGTGCGTGCTTCAAACACCACACCCGTACTGGTCTTGCGTTTCGAAGCCGAAGATGCGGATGCGCTGCATCGCATACAGCAATCGCTGGGTGCTGCGATTCGTGCGGTCCGACCTAATGCGATGCTACCCTTCTGAATGCTGATGGATTCATTTAGGCTGCGTGCTTATTCCCTTATTTGGTGGTTGGTATTGCCACTGGTAGTGCTGCGTCTGTGGTGGCGTGGTCATCGTGAGCCGGGCTATCGCCAGCACATTGCAGAACGTCTGGGAAGCTACGCCCCTGCCCCTGCGTCTCCGTTGATCTGGGTACATGCCGTATCGGTGGGCGAGACGCGCGCTGCTGAACCGCTGATTCGCCGTTTGCTGCGTTATTTTCCATCACATACAGTGCTTCTCACGCACATGACCCCGACTGGCCGCATGACTGGCCAGCAATTGTTTGTTAATGAATCTCGCGTGATTCAAGCTTATCTGCCCTACGACACACTATCGATGACGCAGCGTTTCTGTGCACATTTTCGTCCGCAGTTGGGCGTTCTGATGGAAACTGAAGTCTGGCCCTGTTTGATTGATGCGTGTCGGCGCACTGCGATACCGATTACCTTGGTCAATGCGCGACTCTCGCAGCGTTCGCTGCGAAGGGCGCAGCGTTTCTCTGGGCTGCTTGGCGCTGCTGCTCGCAAGCTCGATCGTGTAGCGGCACAGACCGAGGCTGATGCTATTCGTCTGCGCGCAATAGGTGTGCAACAGGTCACTGTCACGGGTAGTCTGAAATTTGACATTGATCCACCTGGTCACAGGCTCGCGGAAGGACGCGATTGGCGTTCGCGCTGGGGAAGCCGTCCGGTGCTGTTATGCGCGAGCACGCGCGAAGGCGAGGAACGCTTGCTGCTCGATGCCATGGTCACTGCTTCATTGCCCGAGGATTTTCTGGTTCTAATCGTTCCTCGGCATCCGCAACGTTTCGACGAAGTAGCCAACCTGATAGAGGAGCGTGGGTTCCGATGGATACGTCGCTCTGCATGGCGTTCCGAAGATCTGCTGTCGGATGTGAACGTGGTACTGGGTGATTCCATGGGCGAGATGTTCGCGTATTACGCTGCCTCGGACATTGCCTTCATCGGCGGCAGTTTGTTACCACTAGGTG
>JBIIEY010000214.1:0-4236 GCA_044237595.1 Burkholderiaceae bacterium
AGACACTCGGAGGCATTGCGCGCACCAACGCCGGCGGGATCGAAACTCTGCAGCAGCTTGAGCGCCACCTGCATTTCGTCCATGTCGATATCGAGCTCTTCAGGAAGGCGAGCATGAATATCTTCCAGGGGTTCTTCCAGATAGCCATTGTCATCCAGCGCTTCAATCAGCAATTCCACCAGCGCGCGGTCGCGGCGATTGTCGACCGTAACCGAGAGTTGTTCCAGCAGATGCTCGCGCAGCGTGGATTCATGTGCTTCGAGTTGCGGACGCGAATCGTCATCTTCGGGCGCCTTGGTAGAACGGGCCACATCATCAAAGCTCCATTCGGCTTCAGCGCCGCCGCTTTCTTCACCCTGCGCAGGAGCATCGAGCGCACCCTCGGACGCGGCGCCCGTATCACTGCTGGATTCAGCTTCGCTGGAGGAGGCCGTCGGAGCCTGACTGATAGCGCCATCGCCTAGTAGGCGGATCGAATTGTCGAGAGGATCGTCGAGTCGTTCCAGCAAGGGGTTATCTGTGAGCATTTGCTCCAGCTCCTGATGCAGTTCCAGCGTGGACAGCTGCAGCAATCGTATGGATTGTTGCAGTTGTGGCGTTAACGCCAGATGCTGTGAAACGCGGAGCTGTAGGGTCTGCTTCATCGAGGCTGGCCCTTACCTGCGGAAATTTTCACCGAGATACACCCGGCGAACCGACTCATTGGCGATGATATCGTCCGGGCTACCCGCGGCCAGCACACAGCCCTGATTGATGATGTAGGCACGATCGCAAATGTCCAAGGTCTCGCGAACATTATGATCCGTGATCAAGACGCCGATGCCGCGCGCTTTGAGAAAACGTACGATACGCTGAATCTCGATCACCGCAATCGGATCCACGCCCGCAAAGGGTTCATCAAGCAGAATGAAACGCGGGTTGCTGGCGAGTGCGCGCGCGATTTCGACGCGGCGACGCTCGCCACCCGATAGCGACAACGCGGGATTCTCGCGCAGACTTTCGATCTGCAATTCTTCCAGCAAGGTATCGAGTCTCTTGTCGATTTCTGCGCGTGCGAGCGGTTTGCCATCGGATTTTTGTAATTCCAGCACGGCGCGAATATTGTCTTCGACCGACAGCTTGCGAAAAACGGAGGCTTCTTGCGGCAGGTAAGACAGACCGAGTTCAGCACGACGATGAATAGGCAGTCTGGAAATGCGCTCGCCATCGAGCAGAATCTCGCCCGCTTCCGATGGTACGAGTCCCACAATCATGTAAAACGAGGTTGTCTTGCCCGCGCCATTGGGTCCGAGTAGACCGATCACTTCGCCGCTGACGACTTCAAGCGAGACATCTTGCACGACGCGGCGCACACCATAACTCTTCTGCAGGTTACGTACGCTCAGGGTACTGGAAGCGTTTTGGGTCATTGTTTATTTTTCTGCGTTGCGCGGCTGGATTATGACTCGCACCCTGCCAGTTCCAGGCTTGCTTTCGCCGCTGGTCGAGTTGGTGACAGTATAAAATTCGGTTCTGCTGTCATAAGACACGAATTCGCCTTCGACTTCATCGGTAATCTTGCCGGCTTCCGTCATTTTTATTTTTGCGTTCTTGAACAGCTTTGCGATCTCGGTTTTCGTGTCATATTCGATGCGATCAGCGGCGCTACCGTCAATCCACATATCTTTGCCGCCATCACGTTTTTGACGAAACTTGGTCACACCCCCTGGTGCGGCATACAGCGTTGCAAATTGATTGCCTGCCGCATCCTTGCGCACGGTCATTTTGTCGGCATGCATAACCAGCGTGCCGCGTATCAGAACGACGTTTCCGGTAAATATGTTCGTTTGCTTGGATTCATCGTAGGTGCCATGATTGGCCTCCACTTGTGTCGGTTTGTCAAAATCCGCTTTCTCTGCATGTGCAGCCTGCAGCATGATTGCGCCAATCATGGCGGCAAAGCCTGCTCGGATCAGGTGGCGTCGGGAATTATTGTTCATCACGTTTCTCCTTGAATTCGAGCGCATGTTATGTGCTTATTGTTTTTTTGGTGGTAGAAAAATGCCACTGACTCTGCTCTCCAGAGTCAGCTGGCGTGTTGCATTATTGGCGACCATGCCGGTACCCGACAAGCGCATGCCGCCAACGCGGATGTCGACGTGCCGATCTGTTGTTACGATATCTTTTTTCGGCAGTACCAGCATGTAGTCGGAGGTGACTGTCAACGGTTCATCGCCTCGGGCACGTGCCCGCTCGAGAATGACGTTATCGATTAACCGGACTTCAGTATGGTCGCCGTTAATATGGGCGGTATCAGCTCGTAATGTGGTTGGCGGTCGGTTTGGCGAGAAGTTGTGCACCACCGGCTTTTCAATGACGCTGCGCTTGTCTGCAGGATAGTGCGTCATTTTCACCCCTTCGACCCTGTACTCCGAAATACCACGTGCGTCCAATTTTGAGTAAGTGAAGTTCTCGACAAAATAATCCGGCGCCGTACTCTTGAACTTTGATGGCGTGTTGCTTGCCGATTGATTGCTTAGCTGAACTAGCCAGAAGCTGCCGGCTGCCAAGAGCAATGCGAAGCCTAGTAGCACCAAGGCGGGTACACGCTGATGGACGCGACTCGTCATGCGAGATACGGCGCCAGCGCCGCCTGATAGTTATTTTGCGCACGCAAAATGAAATCACATACCTCGCGTACCGCACCAAGTCCGCCGCTTGCTTGTGCCACATAATGTGCGCGTGAACGCACTTCCTCGTGACCGTTGGGAACGCTGGCGGCAAATACGACCCGGGTCATGACGGGCAGGTCAATGACATCGTCCCCCATGAAGCCGCAATCCTGTGCGGTGAGCCCGGTCTCGGCGAGTAGAGTTTCGAAGGCCGAGCGCTTGTCATGGATGCCTTGCAGCACGCTGTTGACACCCAGATCGGCCGCGCGCCGGGCCACGATCGGTGATTGTCGGGCGCTGATGATGGCGGTTTTGACGCCTGATTGCTGCAGTAGTTTGATGCCGTGGCCATCCAGCACATTGAATGTCTTGATGAGCTCGCCATCGCCACCATAACGAAGACGCCCATCGGTCAGCACGCCATCCACATCAAAGATCATTAGTCTGACTTGCTTTGCGCGCTCCTTGGCGGTGGGCTGTTGGGTCGGCTGCATCAGATCACCTTGGCGCGCGTCAGGTCATGGATATGCAGTGCGCCTACCAGCCGTCCATCGGTATCCGCGACCAGCACCTGATTGATTCTGTGGGATTCCATCAGATCCACGGCCTCCACCGCCAACTGTTCCGGGTGTACCCGGCGCGGTTGCTTGTGCATCAGGTCGCCGACTGCGGTGCGCGAAAAATCTTTGCCTTGCTCGATCAGGCGACGCAAGTCGCCGTCCGTGAAGATACCTACTACGTGAAACGCATCATCGACGACAGCCGTCATCGCCATGCCTTTACGGGTGACTTCAAGCAGCGCTTCAGGCAGACTCATCTCCGGGCGAACGGCGGGAATATCGTCGCCAGTGCGCATCACATCTCTGACGTGTGTGAGCAGTCGCCGGCCGAGCGCACCGCCGGGATGGGAGCGAGCAAAATCTTCTTCCCGGAAACCGCGCGCGTCCAGCAGGGCGACCGCCAGCGCATCCCCTAGCGCCAGCGTGGCAGTGGTGCTCGCGGTGGGCGCGAGGTTGAGCGGGCAGGCCTCGCGGGCGACGGCCACGTCGAGATGCACGTCGGCGAGTCTGGCCAGTGGCGACTGCGGATTGCCCGTCATGGAAATCAGCTTGGCGCCCATGCGCTTGACCACTGGCAGGATGGCCATGAGCTCATCAGACTGTCCGGAATACGAGATGGCGATCATGGCATCGGCTTCGGTCACCATGCCCAAATCTCCGTGCGCTGCTTCCGCGGGATGGACAAAGAGCGCCGGGGTGCCAGTCGAGGCGAGGGTGGCGGCAATCTTGCGCGCGATGTGCCCTGACTTCCCCATACCCGAGACCACAACCCTGCCCGTGCAGCCAAGCAGTAAAGCGGTGGCTCGTGCGAAGGGGTCATCGGCAGACTCGGTCAGCCGATGCATCACCGCGAGGACGGCGTCGGCCTCGATTTGAAGGGTTTCTTGCGCAAGTTTTAACGCGCGTAATGCAGCAACGTTGTCAAATTGATGCGAAGAATTTTGCTCATGCGGTAAACTCATGCGCAAAGTATAGCCCAAGATCCAAAGCAAAAAACCTGCCAGACGCAAGAAAACCTTGCCGGG
>JBIIEY010000215.1:0-4211 GCA_044237595.1 Burkholderiaceae bacterium
TGCCCAGGAAGCCAGCAGTCAGGAAGAAGCCCACCGCGTTATGTCCATACCACCACTGGATCATCGCATCCTGCACGCCGGTATAGGCCGAGTAGGATTTGGTCATGGTGGCAGGCATCGCCGCCGAGTTAACGATATGCAGAATGGCGACGGTCAGAATGAACGCACCGTAAAACCAATTCGCGACATAGATGTGGGAGGTTCTGCGTTTCCACAGCGTGCCGAAGAACACCACCGCATACGATACCCAGACCAGTGCGATCAGGATATCGATGGGCCATTCAAGTTCGGCATATTCCTTGCCGGAGGTCATACCCAAGGGCAGCGTGATCGCCGCAGCGACAATGACCAGTTGCCAGCCCCAGAAGGTGAACGAGGCCAGCGCGTCGGAAAACAGCCTGACCTGACAGGTACGCTGCACTACGTAGTAGGACGTGGCAAACAAGGCTGAGCCGCCGAAGGCAAAGATCACCGCATTGGTGTGCAACGGCCGCAAGCGACCATACGTCAGCCAGGCGGTATCAAAATTCAGCGCGGGAAACGCCAGCTGGGCTGCGATGATCACCCCCACCAGCATGCCCACCACGCCCCACACTACGGTCGCGATCGCGAACTGCCTGACCACGCGGTAGTTGTAGTTGAGTGCTGTGTCCACAAAAACTCCCCTTGGTTTACGACGAAGATAAGCGCAGGGTACGTTTCAGTTAGGCAAATTTCCTTGACTTGAGTCAAATTTGACCCGATGGGCTACAGAGTAAAAACAGGCTAATCGAGTGATGGCGTGACCTTACCGGGCAGTCACTCGTAGCACTGCCCGGTCTCGTCCGGCGGGTACCGCTTAGCAAGTGAAATGAATGAGCAGAGAAAAGGGGGCTCAGTCGTGCTTGTCTGGCGTCGCTGAGGGTCGATCGTCATCTTGCAGAATCCGCATGCCCGGGCCATCGAGATCATCAAACTGGCCACTGTCCATCGCACGAAAAAAAATCCATAGCGCGACAAAGACGACGATGACCGACAGCGGTATCAGCAAGTAGAGCGATTCCATCAATGCACCTTTCGCAAAGCTGGCGAAATACGTTCAAGTCGCAAGGCATTCGCAACCACCAGCGCGGAACTGAGCGACATGCCCAATCCGGCCATCCAGGGTGTCAGCAACCCAAACGCAGCCGCTGGAATGGCCAGCAGATTGTAAAACGTCGCCCATGCAAGGTTCTGTCGGATCACGCGCATGCAGGCTGCCGCTGCATCGGCGGCATCCAGCAGCAAGGACAGCTGCGCGTGAATCAGTACGGCATCCGCATGCAACTGCGCCAGTGCTGCACCTGACCCCATCGCAAAAGAGACATCCGCACCGCGCAATACGGCAGCGTCATTCATGCCATCGCCTACCATCATCACCATAGCGCCTTGCTGCTGCAATTGCTGAACATACGCCAGCTTTTGATCGGGCAGCATGCCGCCATGCGACTCATCCATCTGCAGCGACGCAGCGACCTGCTGAACAATGGCTGGCGAGTCGCCGGACAGCAAAACCACACGACGCTTCTGCGACCGGAAATGGTTCACCACCTGTAATGCATTCTGCTTCAAGGTATCGGTAAACGCAAAACGGGCGAGCCAGCCTGAATAACTGCCGAGATAAACGTAACTCATGCCAGGCTCATCGACCGACTGGTGACTGTCTGCACTCCCCGAGATGTCAGCAACGAACGCAGTCGTACCCAGCCGATAGAGTTGATCACCGATTCGCGCTTCCAATCCCCGCCCCGCATGATGCGTGACATGATCCATGTGTATTGCCGCTGCAGATTCAGTGCGCGCCGCAGATATGATCGCCTGCGCCAATGGATGCGCACTACCCGCTTCCATTGCGGCCGCCATTCCAAGAACGGTATCGCGCTGCAAGCTGCCCAATATCTCGAGTGCTTGCAGTTGCGGTAGTCCTTCGGTCAAGGTACCCGTTTTATCGAAGACCACATGCGTGGTGCGATGCAGAGTTTCAAGCACATGAGGCTGCATGATCAGCACACCCTGACGAAGCAGGCGATCAGTCGCTGCCGCCAGCGCCGAGGGTGTTGCCAGCGACAAGGCGCAAGGACACGACACCACCAGCACCGCAATCGCAATCGGCCATGCGCGTGATGCGTCATGCCAAAGCCAGAAGAAAAAAACACTCGCAGCGAGTAGCAGCAACGCAGCCACAAACCAGGCAGCGACCTTGTCTGCCCAATGCGCGATCGCGGGCTTGCCTTGCCCCGCGCGCTCTATCATGCGTATCAGTGACGCCAGCGTACTCTCTTTTGCGACCCGCTCGACGCGCAATATCACGGGCTGCAGCGTGTTGACTGCACCACCAACGACCTGCTCTCCGGTACGCCGAGCCTGCGGCTGACTCTCGCCTGTCAGCAGTGACATATCCAGCGCGGTATCGCCTTCGATAATCACACTGTCGGCGGCAATCGGATCTCCGGGCTTGGCAAGGATCACATCACCAGTGCGTAATTGCGCTGCGGGTACCCGACTTGCCTCGCGACTATTCGGATAATCTTTCAGTAGCCATGCCGCATTGGGCAGCGCATGTTGCATGGTTTCGAGCGAAGCTGCAGCACGACGACGAGCCACGAGTTCAAGATAACGACTGGCGAGCAGCAGAAAAATGAACATGGTCACCGAGTCGAAATACACGTCGCCCTCACCGTCGACCGTCGACCAGACACTACCCGCGAAAGCCGCCGCAATACCCAAAGCGACCGGCACATCCATACCCGCGACTTTGCGACGAAGATCAGCCCATGCACCCTGAAAGAAAGGCTGTGCCGAATAAAAAACAGCAGGCAGCGTCAGCACCAGACTGGCCCAGCGCATCAGTTGCGCCATATCGGTCTCGATACTGTCCGCTTCTGCAAAGTACACAGGCACTGCGTACATCATGACTTGCATCATCGACAGACCCGCAACAAATAAGCGCTTGAACATTTGCCGCGCATTCTTGCGCAGCATTTCACCGTGCTGAATGGGATCAAAGGGATAGGCCACATAACCCACTTCGCGCACTGCTTCGAGGATGTCACTGGGCTTGCATTGCGCTGAATCCCAGCTCACCCGCAGTTTTTCTGTTGCGACATTCAAATGCGCAAACTGCAAACCCGGTACCTGCGACAGACGCTTTTCAATCAGCCAGACACAGGCAGCACAACGGATGCCCTCTATGGAGAGTGTCGTCTCTGCGGTGCCGTTCTCGCCCTGAAAGTGAGCAGCCAGCTCGGGGGTATCGTACAAACCGAGTTCATCCGGTACGATCGCAGCCGCCCCCTCGGGCAAACTCTGGCGCGTTCGGTAGTAATCGGTAAGTCCGTTATCGACGATAGCTTGTGCCACCGCTTCGCAACCGGGACAGCACATGGGCTGCGCTACGGCCTCAATGACCACCGACCATGCACTGCCTGCCGGGACCGGCAAGCCGCAATGAAAACAATCGTGGGATATGCGACTCATAGGGAAACCGCCGGTGTCATGCACACCGCATCCAGCCAATCATGCGATACACCCGTAGCTGCGCGAAACAAACCGAGCAAACCAAACAGCAACACCAGCAGACCCGCCAGACGCCGGACAGCGGTCTTTTGTAGAAAGGCCTGCACGGACGTCCCGAGTACACCGATGATGAACAACAGAGGCAGCGTACCCAAACCGAAAGCCAGCATGACCATCGCACCGTGGGTGGCAGAACCGGTCAGCAAAGCCGTCATCAAAACACTGTAGACCATGCCGCAAGGTACCCAGCCCCACAAACCACCGAGTGCCGTCGCCTGCCAGATCTGGGTCACCGGCAGCAATCGTCTTATCAACGGTTGGACACGACGCCATGCGAACTGCGCAATCACCTCAAGACGGCTTAGACCGTGCCATGCATTCATCAGCGTCAGACCTAACGCCACCAGCATCAGATTCGCCAGCCAGTACGCCGCTGTCTGCAATGCGACAAGATCGAGCAACGCAGGCACACTGCCCAGCAAACCGGCAAAGGCACCCGCGAGCATATAGCTGCCTATACGACCAACATTAAAAGCGAGCACGCGCGGACCACCATCAGCAGTGATGCTGAAACGGTGGTTCTCGGTAGTGATGGCGACGGGAAAAGGCCGGTGGCGCGGCGTTGCGACAGAAAACGCACTGACGATGCCACCGCACATACCCACGCAATGGACACC
>JBIIEY010000216.1:0-4210 GCA_044237595.1 Burkholderiaceae bacterium
CCGATCCCCGCGTCGCCACTTGTCCAGCCAAAATGCTGCAATCAAAGTTTTGACATCCGTGACTTTACCGACCCTGATCCATTCCAGCAGCTCATCAAGAGGCAATGTAAACACATCCAGAAACTCACCCGCATCCAGCTGACGTTCACCTGCAGTGAGTCCCTCTGCAAGATAGATATCCAGATGCTCATCCGAGTAGGCAATGGCATTGTGTATCGTGCACAGAAACTGCCAGCGCTTCGCGGTATAACCCGTCTCTTCACGCAGCTCTCGCTGGGCGCACAATAAGGGATCCTCGCCCTGCTCCAGCTTCCCGGCCGGGAATTCAACGAAGACTTGCGCATTCGGATAACGAAACTGGCGCTCGAGTAAAACATCGCCGTTTTCAAACACAGGCAATATCACGACCGCACCCGGATGTCGGAAGTATTCGCGATGCGTTTCGCTTTCATCAGGCAGTTTCACCAGATCCCGCCGCACTTGCAGAAACGAGCCGTCGTACACGATTTCGCTACTGACGAGCGTTTCTCTCAGGTGTTTGTCATCCATACGCAATAGTCCGACAGGCGCGACGTCTGACAACCTTCCTGTCATGCAGGTCGACGACGCAAATAACGAAAAATGAAACCGGGGAAGGCCAGCACTAGAAACAGACAGACTGTGACCGCATAGAATTGCCAGCCTTGACTGAAAGCATTGCCGGCATTTGATTCGAGGAGTCTTGCAATACCCAGCACCACGAAGTACAGCAGCACCAGTTCAAGGAGCCTGATATAAAACGGTTTGTCCGCTTGTTTCAAGCGCCACACACCAAATAGCGACTCGGTCAGGAAGGGAAAGTTGGCCGCGACCGCCATCAGAAAAATGATGATCCAACCTGCTGTAGAGTTATTCAATGGATTGATCCGTTTAGCTGGCAAGCGCCTGTGATACCGCCTGCAGACACGCTGTCATGAGTGTTCCGGGCAAAATCCCCAGCAAGACGACAGCAATGCCATTGACAGACAAGGTGATCTGCATGCCCCGATCGGCAGCAATAGGTGATGTGTCGGTCGGCGCATCAAAATACATCAGCTTTACGATACGAAGGTAATAGTAGGCACCAACCAACGACAGCAGTACGGCGACAATCACCAGCCACAAATGTCCCGCAGCGAGCGCCGCTTCCAGCACCGTGAGCTTGGCAAAGAATCCGACCATCGGAGGCACGCCCGCAAGCGACAGCAGCAGCACCATCATGACTGCGGCGAACCACGGGCTGCGCTGATTCAGACCTTTGAAATCCTCCAGCGACTCTGCTTCAAATCCGCTGCGAGAGAGCAGCATGATCATGGCGAAGCTGCCCAGCGTTGTCAGCACATAAGTGACGGCATAAAACATGGAAGCACTGTAGGCGTTCGCCGCAGCAGCAGCGGTGCTTCCCTCAAAGACGCCTGAGAGCAGACCCAGAAGCATGAATCCCATCTGCGAAATCGTGGAATAAGCGAGCATGCGCTTGATATTGGTCTGCGCAATCGCCGTGATATTACCCACTGCCATGGACGCAACTGCCATCACAATCAGCATCTGCTGCCAGTCGGCTGCCATTGCGCCCAATGCACCCACCAGCAAACGCATGCAGATAGCGAACGCAGCGAGTTTGGGTGCAGCCCCCAGCAGCAAGGTGACTGAGGTTGGCGCACCCTGATAGACATCTGGTGCCCACATATGGAAAGGCGCAGCGCCTAACTTGAATGCCAGACCCGCCATCAAGAAGACAACGCCCAGCACCAGGACCATTTTATTGACCGTGCCCGAAGACACTGCTGCTGCTACCTGCGTTAAATTCAGCGAGCCCGACGCGCCATACAGCAGCGACATGCCGTACAGCAGGAAGCCCGACGCCATCGCACCGAGCACAAAGTATTTCATCGCGGCTTCGGTGGAGATCGGGTGATCACGACGCAGCGCGACCAACGCATACAGTGACAGCGACATCAGCTCCAAGCCCAGATAAATGATCAGGAAGCTGTTACCGGAGATCATGATCATCTGACCCAACAGGGTCATCAGCGCGAGCACATAAAATTCGCCGCTGAGCGTACCGCCCAGCATGCCACGCACTATCGTGTACTGTCGCGCATAAATCAAGGTGGCGAAAGTCGCGATACAGGCAAATAGCTTGAGGAGCTTCGCCATGGGATCAATGACAAACATCTGATTGAATGTGTAACTCGTTCCACCAGAAGAGAAACCTGACATCGCAACGAACGCAGTGATCACAATCGCCAGCAGCGACAGCCAGTGACTGAGCGGTTGCTTTTCTTCACGAACAAAGAGGCCTGCCACCAGAATTACCATGATGGCTATCGCCAGGACTATCTCAGCCATGGCCGGAATCAGGTTCAGTTCATTCATTGTCGGCCGCTCTCGCCTTGAAATTATTGGGGTAGTTTGCTGTTTGCGACGTGGTTGAGCAAATCGCTCACCGAAGTCTGCATTGCGTCAGTAAAGGGGGCTGGATAGATACCCATCCAGATCACGGCAATCGCCAACACGCCCAGCATCAGAAATTCACGCATGCTCAAGTCTTGCAGTGCCGCGACTTCCTTGTTAGCCACCTCACCAAAAACGACGCGTTTGACCAGCCACAGCGAATAAGCCGCGCCCAGAATCAGCGCCGTCGCCGCCAGTGCGCCTATCCAGAAATCGTATTTGACCGAACCAAGAATCACCATGAACTCACCAATGAAACCTGATGTTCCAGGCAAACCAGCATTGGCCAGTGAGAACAGCACGAACAGGGCTGCGAAGCGCGGCATCGTATTGATGACACCGCCATAGGAAGCGATTTCACGGGAATGCACGCGATCATAAAGAACGCCGATACACAAAAACATCGCACCCGAAACGAAACCGTGCGAAATCATTTGCATCAGACCGCCCTGCACGGCCATGTCGCTGAACAGGAAGAAACCCAGCGTCACGAAACCCATGTGTGCAATCGATGAGTACGCAACCAGCTTTTTCATATCGGCCTGCACCAGCGCGACCAAACCAATGTAGATCACGGCAACCAGTGACAACGCAATCATCAGACCGGCCAGACTATGGCTGGCGTCCGGCGCAATCGGTAATGACAAGCGCAGAAAGCCATAGCCACCCAGCTTGAGCATGATCGCCGCCAGAACCACCGATCCGCCGGTGGGCGCTTCAACGTGCGCATCAGGCAACCACGTATGTACCGGCCACATCGGCACCTTGACTGCAAAGGCCGCGAGGAATGCCAGGAAAATCAGTTGCTGAACATTCAGCGCCAGCGGAAGCTGATGCCATGCCAGTATGTCAAAACTACCCGACTGAAAATACAGATAAATGAGCGCCACCAGCATCAGCAGCGAACCGAGAAATGTGTACAGAAAAAACTTGATCGCTGCGTACACACGGCGTGGCCCACCCCAGACACCAATGATGATGAACATCGGTATCAGTGTCGCCTCAAAAAATACATAGAAGAGCACACCATCAAGGGCACAGAAAACCCCAATCATCGCACCCGACAAGATCAGGAAAGCACCCATGTACTGAGCAACCCGCTTCTCGATAACTTCCCAGGCGGCAATCACAACGATAACGGTAATGAATGCAGTCAGCGGCAAGAACCATAAAGACAAGCCATCAATACCAAGGTAATACGACACATGGAAGCGCGCAATCCATGCAGATTTTTCGACCAGCTGCATTCCATGAGCTGCCGGATCAAAATGGCTCACCACCGGTAGTGTCACCAACAGGCTAACGACGGCACCGATCAGCGACAGTACACGAACCAGATTCGCCCGATTGTCACTGCCGACGGCAAGTACCAAAGCACCGAAGGCAATGGGCACCCAGATGGCCAGGCTCAGATAAGGAAGTGTTGACTGCATAGTGTTTTTCGCGGGCGGCTAATTTTTTCGGATCGGTCACGAGCTCATCAGCAGATAGCCCAGATACAGGGCTACAGCAACGATCATCGTGAATGCGTAGTGATAGATGTAACCGGTCTGCAAGGTCCGTGTGATCGTGGAGAACCACCCCACCAGCTTCGCGCTGCCGTTGACCATCAGGCCATCGATCAGCGTGCGGTCACCCACAGAAGACAAACCACCACCGAGTCTGCGAGCACCGCCAGCAAACACGAACTCGTTGATCTTGTCCATGTAGTATTTGTTATCGAGAAGCTTGTGCA
>JBIIEY010000217.1:0-4195 GCA_044237595.1 Burkholderiaceae bacterium
GCGGCGTCGACCAAGGCGCTTGCTGACAATCCGCCCGCAGCCAGTTGCGCCAGAAAATGGCGGCGTGACTGGAAATGCTCTCGTGAGGTGATTTCGGAGGGCAGTGGGTCGGTTGAACGGGGAAGTTTGATCAGCATGCTTGCTCCGTGATGCTGTGCGGGTGAGACATCAACGAGCATAGGCTGTCTGAAGACAGCCTATGCTTCGGCTGTTTACAACTCGCCGTAAGAATGCAAGCCGGACAGGAACATGTTCACGCCCAAAAAAGCAAAGCTTGTGACGAGCAGCCCGCCGATCGCCCACCATGCAGCGACCTGTCCACGCAAGCCTTTCATCAGGCGCATGTGCAACCATGCGGCGTAATTGAGCCAGACAATCAGTGCCCAGGTTTCCTTGGGATCCCATGACCAGTAACCACCCCAGGCTTCGGCTGCCCAGAGCGCGCCGAGAATCGTGGCAATGGTGAAGAAAGCAAACCCAACGGCAATTGCCTTGTACATGATGTCGTCGAGTACCTCGAGCGAGGGCAGACGATCCGCCAGTATGGATTTTGATTTCAGCAGATAGGCCACACCCACCATGGCCGCCAGCGCAAACGTGCCGTAGCCGATGAAGTTGGCGGGCACGTGAATCTTCATCCACCAGCTTTGCAGTGCGGGTACCAGCGGCTGAATTTCATGCGCATCACGGCTGGTCATGTACCACAACAAAAATCCGACAGCTGCCGAGATCACCAGCAGGATGAAGGCACTCACCTGACGGGTCTCGTATTTTTCTTCGTAGAAGACGGTAAACAAGGCGGTAATCAGGCAAAACAAGACGAACACTTCGTAGAGATTCGATACCGGGATATGACCAATATCCGCGCCCAGCAGATAGGACTCATACCAGCGCACCATCAGGCCGATGAAGCCCATCAATATTGCGGCCCAGCATAAACGACTTCCGACAGCGCCACCAAAATCTGAACGCGAGAGCAAACCACCCCAGTGGAACACGGTGGACAAGCCAAACAGGAAGCTCATCCACAAAATGGCGGACTGGCTCGATAGCAAGTATTTGAGGAAAAATCGAGACTGCGCCATCTCCAGGTTGCTGGCATACATGGAAATGGCCCACAGGGACAATCCAAAAATCAGCAGCATCAGCACGCGCGAGGATTTCCAGTACCAGCCCAATCCGACAAACACGGGCACTGCCGCCAAAAGAATGGCCTTTTCATAGATATCCATGAAATCGCCGTAACGGTTGAACGCAAACAACGCACCAGCAGCGAGTACCAGCGCAAAAATCCAGTCAAACAAACTGGCACTTTTGAGGATGCCGGGATTTTCGGTGTAGGTCGGGTTTTCAGTGAGTTCCATCGTTTTTCTCCGTGTGCTGCAGCGAATGCGGCAAGTATAGTTCAGCCCTGACGGGCTTGCGCGCTCTGGTAAAAGCGGGATTTATCGCTAGCTCATTAAGGATTCAATCGCGCCTTGAGTCGTTCGAATTCCTTGTCAAAATCAAGACTACGTCGCTGTGAACTCATGGCCATCAGCGCATGTGTACCACCATCCTCCTGAGGACGAATCCAGATCCACAGCCGGCGCTCGCGCACATAGAGCATCGCGAAAACACCCAGGATCAGCAGCATACATCCCAGATAGACGACATTTTTTCCAGGCGATTTGGTCACTTGCAGCACGGATGCTTTTACCTGCTCGAATCCCTGGAGTTGCAGAAATACCGGTGCGCCATAGAAGAAGCCATCGGCCAACGCATTACTTGCCACCTGCAGGAAGCGGCCGTGTTTTTCATCTGCCGTCACCGGTGGCAATCCGTCTTTTTCACGTGCGGCCTGCCATAGCTCCCAGAGGCTGCCATTGAGTATCTTCATGAAGGCATCAGCGGCTTTTTCCTGCTGTTCTTCTGGTAAAGTGCCAATAAAGCGCGCTATCGCAATGTAGCCAGAGGATTCGCGATCACCGGCGAAGATACTCATCGCGCGCAGCGAAGAAGCCTTGAGCTGATCCCGCAAAGATTTGTTGTCAGTGGAAATCAGTGGCATTTTTTGTGCATAACGCACCGCCGCTTTTTCGCGTAGCGCGCCGTCACTGATGGCAGCCCGCAAGCGCATCCATTCATTGACCGTGCCCTTGTCGTCGGCAGGAATACGCAGATAACGGAAGCCTTCGGAGGGCGATTCTCGCAGACCCGCAAGGAAGACATCGCTACCATCCAGCATTACCGGCAACATGTAGTTATTGAATTCGCGGGCCTGCCCTGTCTTGTCACGGAGCTTGTATTGAACACTGGGACCGACGTTTTTCAGTTCTTTGGTTTTTTTGGTGTTGGCTGCAGAGCCTAGTCTTTCGTCCAGCGTCGCGCTGAATTTTTCATTAAAGCTCTTGGCCTGATTAACAGCACGGACGTCCTGACCGTTGACACTGGTGTTCTCCACGTTGAATGGTCTGAAACCCGACCACTCAATGGTGTATTCAGCGCCGCCACTACTGACGAGCGGCGTGGATTTACCCACCTCACCCTCAACCATGAATGAGCCACTTCCGGGTCCGTTCATGGGATAACCCACGAGCTTAAGACGACTTCCGCCATCTTCAAAACTCGACTGATAAACCGCAAGGCCTTTGTAAATCAAAGGCTGGTTTACCTTAATCGTCGCCGGGAAACTCTTGCCGGTTTCATGGTCTGTCACGATGACATTGCTGGCGAACAGCTTGGGCATGCCCGTCGAATAAAAATCCACGACAAATTTTTCCAGCTGCAGCGTAAAGGGAAGTTCCTGAATCATCACCCCCTCACCGACGGGTATGATCGCCGTCTTGCTGGCAGAGCCTTCCGGGATGAAGGTATTGCCACGGAAGGTCAGATTGCCCAAGCCCAGACGATGACGTTCCGGAATTTCCGCAATGATGCCATTGCCGATAAAGGCTTCTTTATCAAACAGCCATTGTTGCGCACGAATAGGCAGACTGGAGTCGAGCAAGCCGCCGACGCAGATGATCACAATGGCTGAGTGCGCAAAGATGTAACCCAGCTTGTTGGCTGCGCCTTGCTTGGCAGTCAGTAACGTTGCCTCGCCTTTTTGCACCAGCTTCACTTGATAGCCATCGGACGCGACAATTCGGGCAACTTGTGCAGCAAACTGCTCGCCACCCTGCTGCGCGGACCACTCGACGTGATGATGAAAATTGCGCAAGGATTGTTCGCGCACGCTCTCGCGCCAACTTTTCATATCCTTGAGCATTTTTGGCGCATTTCGCGCGATGCACAATGAGGTGGATGTCACCAGAAAGGCCATGATCAGCAAGAACCACCAAGCCGAGTACACCGAGTAAATGGAGAAATGCGCAAAAATCTCGAACCAGAACGGGCCGAACTGATTCACATAGTTCGGCATGGGTTCATTTTGCGTGACCACCGTACCCACGATGGATGCAATGGATATGACCGTCAACAGACTGATCGCAAACCGCATGGAGGACAACAGCTCGACAGCGTCGGATAGCCATCGACGGCGGGTTTGCAGAACGATTCCCTCGGTGCTCGTAGTCATGAGTGTGATGCGCTTTGTCTCGGGTAGTTGCTGACATCCATAGTGGCTTGGCGCAGCGTTCGGTTATGTCGCCATTTTATGCCTGCAAAGCCGATTCTCCGCCCATATCCGGGGCCCTTGTGGGTCTTTATCATTCAGGACCAAAACCGTGCCGCAAAAAGCAAAAGGGGCGACTTCTCAGCCACCCCTTCGCGGCCGTATATCGGCCTGGTTTGCCTGCGCCGTGCTTACTTCAGACCCGCGATATAGTCAGCCACTGCTTGCATTTCTTCGTCGGAGAGCCGCTTGCCTATCGCAGTCATCTGCGCGCTGTTCGTACGCGCGCCGGTACGGAAATTAGTCAGCTGGGCGACGGTGTAATCCTGATGCTGGCCAGCGACGCGAGCAAACTGCGCGGGAATGCCGGCACCATTGGGGCTGTGGCAGCCTGCGCAGGCCGGTACATTCTTTTCAGCGATACCGGCACGGTAGATTTTTTTGCCGAGCTCAACGGTATTTTTGTTGCGTGCCGCGCCGGGGGCAGGTTTCTGCTGATCCAAATAGGCAGCGAGGTTGCGGATGTCATTGTCATCCAGCGCCTTGGCGATGCCGGTCATGATGGCATTGTTGCGGTTGGGACCTTGGAAATCGTAAAGC
>JBIIEY010000019.1:0-13989 GCA_044237595.1 Burkholderiaceae bacterium
TGCACGAGCTGATTGATCGCCGCTTGATGCTGCAGAAAATCGTCGTCATTGTGCCCCAAAGGTGCGGACACGTTGTAATGCAGGTTGCCGTCACCGAGGTGACCAAAGGTCACCATACGACTAGCCGGGAATTTCTGTTGCAATAACGCGTCAGTCTCCTCAATGAAGTCGGCAAGACGTGAAACTGGCACCGCGATATCGTGCTTGATATTTTTGCCTTCAGCCGCCTGTGCCATTGAAATATGCTCGCGCAGTTGCCACATCGCCTGTGATTGCGCCAGCGAACTCGCCACCACAGCATCCTGGATCAGACCACGGTCTATTGCATCTGCGGCCAAAGCCTCGAGCATTGCATTGGCGTGAGACTCGGACTCAGCGTCGGACAATTCCAGCAAAACATACTGCGCATGATGCTCGCGGAAAGGCGAGTGCAGCGCGGGAAAATGTTTTTCGACCAGCTGCAGGCATAACGCTGACATAAGCTCGAACCCGGTCAGAGCGGCATCGCAGCGTTGCTGCGCAAGCGACAACAGCGAGAGCGCATCACGCGGGTGACGTAGTGCGAACAACGCCGTGAGTCTGGCTGCGGGTTGCGCATACAGTTTCAGGACAGCAGTGGTGATGATGCCCAGCGTACCCTCGGCGCCGATGAATAAATCTCTCAGGTCGTAACCGGTGTTGTCCTTGCGCAGTCCGCGCAGACCATCCCAGATCTCACCCTGGGGTGTGACCACTTCCAGTCCCAGCGTCAATTCACGCATCGTTCCGTAGCGCAGCACCGCAGTACCACCGGCATTGGTCGACAGATTGCCGCCTATGGTGCAGCTGCCTTCTGAGGCCAGCGAGAGCGGAAACAGACGATGTGCTTCAGCAGCAGCATCCTGCACATGCCGCAGCAGGCATCCGGCTTCCGCAGTCAGGGTGTTGTTGATGGCGTCGATACCGCGTATGCGATTCAGGCGCGAGAGCGACAAGACAATCGCATTACCCCTCGCATCGGGCACACTACCCAGCACTAGTCCAGTGTTACCGCCTTGGGGCACGATGGGGATTTGGTGCGCGGTGCACAGTTTCACGATGGCTGCGACTTCGCTGGTGCTGCCCGGTCGGATCACCGCTTGTGCGCGGCCAGTGAAACGACCGCGCCAGTCAGTCAGATATCGCGCCATATCATTACCGGTCAGCACATTCGCGGGGCCGACGACGTTAATGCATTGCGTGATGAAATCAGGATTCATCACTTGTCGCCGGTTTTTGACCCGCTGCTTTTTGTATTGCCTCGCTGGCTAATTGTTTGGCAGCGCGCTTGTAGGGCCTGAGGAAAAAAATCGCACAAAAGAAAAATATCGTTGCAAACAGAATTTCCAACGACGCGAGCAGCTGCGACATACCACGCTCACTCCATGCGCGTACGACACCTTCGGTGAAATACAGCAAGATCATCATTGAGGCCCACTGCATGGTGTAGATATTGCGGCGTATCGTGCCCGACAAGGGCATTAACAGCGGCAGCGCTTTGATGATCATCCAAGAGCCACCGGGACGCAGCGGCGCAAGCACCAGTTCCCACAAGATGCACAGCACTAGCAGTCCGAGCAGGCTGGTGACAGCCAGCCGGTGCAGCAGATCGGAAGGATCAGGTTTCGTCATGATTGGAGTTTCTTTGCTGTTACTGCGAGTCGCTTGCCCAGCGCAATAGCAAGCGTGCGGGTATCGTCGCTGATATTTTTGTCGCCAGAGATGCCAGACCAGTGTGTTGCACCGTACGGCGATCCGCCACTTCCAGTCGTCATCAGTGCCGGTTCGCTGTAAGGCAGTCCAAGCATGAGCATGCCGTGGTGAAGTAAAGGCAGCATCATTGAAAGCAAGGTTGATTCTTGTCCGCCGTGCAGACTGCCTGTCGATGTGAATACACACGCAGGCTTACCTGCGAGTGCGCCGGATAACCACTGAGCGCTGCTGCCATCAATAAAATATTTCAAGGGTGCCGCCATATTGCCAAAGCGCGTGGGAGATCCCAGTGCCAGACCAGTGCAGTTCTCCAGATCAGCCAGCTCCACGTAGGGCGCGCCTGAGCCAGGCACGGCTGGCTCGGTGGCTTCGCTCACCGCCGATACCGCAGGTACTGTGCGCAGCACGGCTTCACAGCCCGGAACGCTCTCGATCCCTTGGGCTATCAGCTCGGCCAGCTTGCGTGTTGCGCCATGTCGCGAATAATAAAGGACCAGAATGGGTAGGGTGGGGGTGTTCATGCTTGGTATTATAGGGCGCTTTAGTTTCTAATTTTTCGCATGCATCCATCCTCTTCATCAGGCGTTCATCGCTGGTCACGCGTACAAGTACGTGATTTACTGCGATTCGTGCTGCGCCGTCTCCGGGAGGAGCGGCTGCCTGAGGTGGCTGGCAGCCTCACTTTTAGCACCGTGTTGGCCGTGGTGCCGATCCTGACGATTGCTTTTGCGATCTTCACGACCTTCCCGTTGTTTACGACATTCCGCGAGTCGCTCGAGACTTATTTCGTGCAGACCCTCATGCCCAAGGGTATCGCCAATACCATCCTTGATTACCTGAGTCAGTTTTCTGCGAAAGCCAGTCGACTGTCAGCGATGGGTGCGATTGTTCTGATTGTGACGGCTGTCTTCATGTTTGGCACGGTCGACAGAACGCTCAATCGTATCTGGCGAGTACGTATGGCTCGACCTTTTGCGCAGCGCATGATCGTGTACTGGGCCGTCATGACACTTGCGCCTTTGCTGATTGGCGCATCAATGTCATTTGCCGGGGAAATTTTGCCGCTCACTCGAGGCTTATCTCGAGGGTTGCCTTTGCTGCGTACCGTCATTACCCTGTTGGTATCGATGAGTTTATCGACCTTGGCTTTCTCATTGCTCTATCTGGGTGTCCCGAATCGCAGAGTTGAATGGCGTGATGCGGTGATTGGCGGTTTGGTCGCTGCAGTAGCGTTTGAAATCACGCGAAGCTTGTTCGCTTTTTTCATCGTGCAGGGACCGAGTTACCGAATGATTTATGGCGCGCTCGCAGCGGTGCCTATTTTTCTGATCTGGGTTTATTTTTTCTGGATGATCACCTTGCTGGGCGCTGTGGTCGCTGCTGCGCTGCCGGTCGTCAAGTATGAAAGGTGGTGGCACCGTTCGGCGCCCGGTAGTGAGTTTTTGGATGCGATGTCTGTGCTTAAGGTACTGTTCGATGCTCGGAGCGATAATGCGGCAGTGGGTGCGATGCGACTTCGCGAACTCACCCAACTGGGTTTTGAAGAGTCCGAGGGCTTGTTGCAGCGAATGCTGGATTCCGGCTGGGTAGGCCGGGTACGTTCGGACCCCGGCCGGCGCGCTCGTTTGGGAAATCGTTCGCAGCAATACGAGGATCGCTGGGCGCTGCTGGTCAGTCCTGACAAACTGACATTAGCCGATGTGTATCAGCGCTTTGCTTTCGCGCCAGCACCGCAATCGGTACTGGCCACGAAGATAGAGGCCGTGGTTGATCGTGGTTTGGCGATTTCGCTGACGGATTATTTTGCCGAAGCGTAGGCGAATCGGAACAAGCTATCCAGCACCTGATCCGGTTGCTCGGCCATCAGCGCATGGCCACAGGCGTCGATCTGCACGATCTCGGCTGTGGGTAGCTTGCTGATCAGGCTGCCGGCAGCTTTTGCCGGGGTCATCATGTCTTTTTTTCCTAGCACAAACAGCGCAGGGCAGTGCAACGCTGCGGCGGCTGCTTCGCCACCTTCATAAGCATTACACGCTGAAAAATCCGTATAAAAAACCTTGGCAGGATTACCGCGTGAAATATGCTGCATCAATCGGCGGCTGCCGCCCTGCACATAAAAACCGGGCCCGGGTGCCGACGGTTTTTGTGCGATGCCTGAATGTGACCAGATATTGACCATATCGATCGCGCGTTGCTCGTGATCGCGCGCTGCTTCCAGTAGTGTCGATGACACTTTCATCGGGTACGCTGTACCGACCAGTGCCACACCCTTGATTTTTTCGGGTGCGCGAGCAGCAGTTTCCAGTGCAATGAGCGAACCCATGCTGTGGCCAATCAGAATCGTTTTGCGAACGCCAGCCGCATCGAGCAACGCACGCAACCAGTCGGACAGTGCCTCAACACTTTCCAGTGGCTCGCCCTCACTGCGACCATGCCCCGGCAAATCGACCGCCAGCACAGAAAAACCATGATGCGCAAAATAGCGCGTTTGCAGTGCCCAGACCGAGTGATCATTTTGAGCACCATGAATGAACACGGCCGTGGGTAAAGCGGCATCAAAGGATTTGCCGCCGGTGTAAGCATAAGCTCGATGGCCATTGACGATTTGTTCCATGAATTATGCTCCCTTCTGCGATGCTTTGAGTCCGCGCTTCAGATCGTCGATCAGATCATCGGCATCTTCCAATCCTACGGACAGTCGCATCGTGCCTTCGCGTATACCGGATGCTTCTAGTTGTTCGGTCGGTACGCGGAAGTGGGTGGTGGATGCCGGATGAATCACCAGCGATTTCGCATCACCTACATTGGCCAGATGGGAGAATACCGAGAGCGATTCCACAAAGCGGCGTCCGGCGGCGCGGTCACCTCTAAGTGTGAACGAAAACACAGCACCGCAGCCGCGGGGCAGTAATTTTTTGGCGAGTTGATAGTCGGGATGTTCAGGCAGTTCCGGATAAGACACGGATTCGACCGCAGGATGCGAGATCAGGAATTCGACAATCTTGCGTGTATTACTAACATGTCGGTCCATGCGCAGACTGAGCGTTTCTATACCTTGCAGTATCGTGAACGCATTGTATGGACTCATCACCGCGCCGAAGTCGCGCAAGCCTTCGCGTCGAGCGCGCAGCGAGAAGGGGGCCACCGTGGATTCTTCGGCGAACACCATGCCGTGGAATCCATCATACGGCTCACAGAGTTCGGCAAAGTGGCCAGTTTTTTCATAGGCGGCTTGCCAATTGAAGGTGCCACCATCGACCAGCAGGCCGCCCACCGCAGTGCCATGCCCGCAGAGAAATTTCGTCGCAGAGTGAAACACCAAATCAGCACCATGATCAAACGGGCGCAGCAGGTAAGGCGTAGTGAAGGTGGAATCGACCATGAGCGGCAAATGATGCTCATGCGCGATCGCGGCAACGCGATCAATATCCAGGACATCCAGTCCGGGATTGCCCAGCGTTTCCGCAAACAGTACCTTGGTGTTGGGACGAATATTGCTGCGCCATGCATCCATGTCGCGCGGATCAATGAAGGTCGTTTCAATACCGAAGCGCTTCATGGTGTAACCGAGCAGATTTTGCGATCCACCATACAGCGCTCGAGATGCCAGCACATGCGACCCTGCGCCAGCAATCGTCGCCAGACCCAGATGCAAAGCTGCCTGACCACTGGCTACGGCAATACCTGCTACGCCGCCCTCGAGGGCGGCAATGCGTTCTTCCAATACTGCATTGGTCGGGTTGGATATTCGCGAATACACATGACCCGATCGTTCCATATTGAACAGAGACGCTGCGTGATCGGAATCTCTGAATACGAACGAGGTGGACAGATAAATCGGTGTGGCGCGGGCACCGGTGGCAGTGTCAGGTGCACTGCCTGCATGCAGCGACAGTGTGTCGAAACCGGGATATTTGGGGTCGCTCATAGGGATACCAAAACGAGGTTAATCGGGAGCAAGCGCCGATTATAGGCCGGACAGCTACTCTGCCCCGTCGGAATCTGGCTTTTTTCCGAACGCTGGGCTACATTGACACCCCGAGCTGGCGATAAAAATTACGCAGGAGATGTTCAATGAAAGTGTCTGAGATACTCAAGGTCAAAGGCAATATTCTTTATACGGTGCCACCGGAAACCGGTTTGCTCGATGCGATCAATTTAATGACCGAGAAAGACATCGGATCGCTGGTCATCATGAATAATGGATCATTGGTCGGCCTACTCACCTTTCGTGAGGTCATGCGTGCAGTGCATGCGAATCAGGGATCGGTGGGGCAGGGTACGGTCGGCGAGCACATGGAGCGTGATGTGCTGACCATGTCACCCGATACCGATGTCAATGATATTCGTCGGTTAATGCTGGAGCGCCATGCACGCTACGTACCGGTCATGGATGGAAAGGTGCTGCTGGGCGTGATGTCTTTTTATGATGTGGCCAAATCGGTGCTCGAGGCACAGAATTTCGAAAATACGCTACTCAAGGCCTACATCCGCGACTGGCCTGCCGAAAACAATACCGAGGGCGTACAGTAGTGGCCAATCAGTTTTCGTTACTGCGACAGCGACGTTTCGCACCTTTTTTCGGCGCCCAGTTCCTGGGTGCGTTCAACGATAATCTGTTCAAGACCGCACTGGTCACGGTGATCACCTTTGATGCCTTGCACTGGACCACAATCAGTGCAGGTTTGCTCAATAATCTGATCGCCGGTTTGTTCATTCTGCCTTTTTTACTGCTGTCTGCGACTGCGGGTCAGATCGCCGACAAGTTTGACAAGACCAAGGTGATGCGTATCGTCAAACTGATGGAAATCGTCATCATGGCCGTGGCCGCTATCGGCTGGTATACGCATTCGCTCTGGTTGCTGGTGGCGGCGGTCGTGGGTATGGGTGCGCATTCCACACTGTTTGGCCCAGTCAAGCATGCGTATCTGCCACAGCATCTGCAGCAGAACGAACTCGTCGGAGGCAATGGCATGGTGCAGATGGGTACCTTTGTGGGCATCCTGACCGGGCAGTTGTCGGGCGCTGCAATGGTGGCTTTCGCAAGCCATACCGATTTTCATCTGATCGCCGGTGCTTGCATTGCGGTGGCGGTGCTGGGATGGCTGTTCACGCTGGCGGTGCCATCGAGTGCGGCGGCGGATCCGAATCTTCTGGTCGCACGTAATCCCTTCGCTGAAATGATGCGTAACCTCAGATTCTCTGCGCGCAATCGTGAGGTATTCATCGCGATGCTCGCCAATTCCTGGTTTTGGTTTTATGGTGCGATGCTGCTGGCGCAGTTTCCTGTCTTTGCGCGCGACGTATTGCACGGCGCCCCTGAGATATTTGCGATTCTGTTGACCGCATTTTCGCTGGGTATCGGTGCCGGCTCGCTCTGGTGCGAGCGTCTGTCGGGTCGTCAAATTCATCTGGGTCTGGTGCCGCTGGGAGCACTGGGGCTAACCTTGTTTGGTATTGATCTTTATTGGGCCAGTACAGCGCCTATGCCGTCGCTACTGATCGCAAAGCAGCTGATCAGTGGTGCGCAATTCCGCGTGCTGGCCGATTGTTTCTTTTTGGGTCTGTGCGGTGGCATTTATGTCGTGCCGCTGTTTGCCCTGATACAGACCCGCGCCGAGCGCTCGCATCTGTCGCGCACCATCGGTGGCATGAATATTCTGAATGCGTTGTTTATGGTGGTGGCCGCATTGACCGCGATGGCCTTGCTCGCGGCCGGCTTGTCGGTGCCGGAGATCTTTTTGTTCACGGCACTGCTCAATTTCGCGATGCTGCTTCTGCTGTGTCTGATGGAGCGCGAATATCCGCGGGCGCTACTGTCCTGGCTCTCGGGGCTATGGCGCAGGCGTGCGCTGGTAGAATGACGTCTTTCGGATCTTTTCCATCCCCGTCATGTCTGGCAATACCATTGGCAAGCTCTTTTGCGTTACCACCTTCGGTGAATCACACGGTCCGGCGATCGGCTGCGTGATTGATGGCTGCCCGCCCGGCATGCCGCTCTCGGAGTCGGATATTCAGCCTGAACTGGATCGCCGCAAGCCGGGTACCTCGCGTCATGTCACGCAGCGCAAAGAGTCCGACACGGTTGAAATTCTGTCGGGCGTCTACGAAGGCAAGACTACCGGCACACCGATTGCCCTGCTGATTCGTAACGAGGATCAGCGCAGCCAGGATTACGGCAATATCGTCGATCGATTCCGTCCCGGCCATGCGGACTACACCTATTGGAACAAATACGGCATTCGCGATCCGCGCGGTGGTGGACGTTCGTCAGCTCGTCTGACCGCGCCCGTTGTCGGTGCAGCCGCTGTTGCGCGTAAATGGCTGCATGCTCAATACGGTCTGACGCTTCGTGGTTGCATGAGCCAGTTGGGCGAGATCCCGATTCCCTTCGACTCTTGGGAGCATGTGGGCGAGAATCCTTTTTTCGCGGCCAACGCCGACATCATTCCCGAGCTTGAGACTTATATGGACAGCTTGCGCAAGGCGGGCGATTCCTGCGGCGCGCGCATTGAGGTCGTTGCGCAAAATGTGCCGGTCGGTTTGGGCGAGCCTTTGTTTGACAAGCTGGATGCCGACATTGCGTACGCGATGATGGGGATTAACGCAGTAAAGGGTGTGGAGATTGGTGCGGGCTTTCGGTCGGTTGCGCAAAAAGGTTCCGAGCATGGTGATGAAATCACGCCCGAAGGCTTCGTCGGTAACAACGCTGGTGGTGTACTGGGCGGTATTTCATCCGGCCAGGACATCACGGTATCGATCGCGATCAAGCCCACCTCCAGCATACGCACGCCGCGTCGTTCGATTGACCGCGATGGACAGCCGGTGATGGTGGAGACTTTTGGGCGCCATGATCCCTGCGTGGGCATACGCGCGACACCGATTGCTGAAGCCATGTTGGCGCTGGTACTGATGGACCATGCATTGCGCCACCGGGCGCAGTGCGGTGATGTCAACACCGGCGGCAAATGAAACGGTTTGCTGCGCAGTGCTGTTTTTTGTGGGCGGGCTGATGCAAACATCCCGAGCCGGGTCGTGCTGGTATCCAGATCCCGGCCCTGGTTCTGATCCTGATCTTTCGGTGATCATTCATCTCAGTCTCATTTGCCATCTCCTGTTCACTTGTCTTCAAACGCCAAACCCGAGCAATCCCTGAATTTCGCGTTGTTCTTCTTCGCGTATTACGGCTATATCGGCGTCTTTTCTCCTTACGCCAGTTTGTATTTCGCTGATCGCGGCGTTTCGGCTGTGCAGATTGGTGTTCTGATGTCGATGATGCAGGTCATGCGTATCTTCGGCCCGAATCTTTGGGGGTGGGTGGCAGATCACACGCGTCGTCGGGTGATGGTCTTGCGTTTGACCTCAGCGGCTTCTGCATTAGTTTTTTGCGGCATCTTTTGGGGAGAGACCTTTGTATTTTTCTTTGGGCTGATGCTGGCACTGAATTTGTTCACCAGTGCACAAGGCCCGCTGTCCGAAGCACTGATGTTGTCGTCTATGCGAGGCGATCTTACGCACTACGGTCGTCTGCGGCTCTGGGGCTCGGTCGGTTTTATTGTGACCGTGATCGCTGCCGGACAATTGCTGGACTGGCAGGGCATAAGTCTGATGCCCTGGATTGCGCTGGCCTTACTTGTCATGGTCTCGGCGGTCGCACTCAATATGCGTGAAGAAACGCTGGTGCCTCGTTCAGAAGACACGCCCTCCGTGCGTCAGTTACTCAGGCAAAGAGAGGTCATTGCGTTTTTTATCTCTACGTTTCTGATGATCGCCGCGCATGCATCGTTGTATGTGTACTACTCACTGTATCTGTCTCAAATAGGTTACAGCAAGACCGTGATCGGGTTGATGTGGTCGCTGGGCGTGGTGGCAGAGATTTTGTTTTTCTATTTTCAGGCGCCGCTGTTTCGCCGGTTTGGCGTGGCGACGCTGATGCTAACCAGTCTCTTGGTTGGTGTGGTGCGGTTTTTGATGATCGGCTTTGGTGCCGAGTCGATCGTAATGCTGCTGATCGCCCAGATCCTCCATGCAGCGACCTTTGGTGTTCATCATTCTGCGTCGGTCGCTACGCTGCAGCGCTGGTTCGCCGGTCCATTGCAGGCGCGCGGTCAGGCGTTGTTCATTAGTGTCTCTTATGGGCTGGGTGGCTCGCTGGGTGGATTGCTGCTGTCGGCTTGTTGGGATACATTTGGCGCCCGTCTTGTCTACATGATTGCCGCCTTGTTCTGTTTCGCCGGCTGGATTGCCGCGGCACTCAGTTATCGCTGGCAGGAATCACTTGGGAGGGTCCGTTGAAAAAAACACTACGTGCGCTGGCAGGCGTCATCGCAGTGACGTTCACGCTGATTTCCTGCCAATCGGTTAAAACTACCAGTGCGGGTATGGTCGGCGTGGATCGTGAACAGCGTATGGCTATATCGGCCCAGGCTATTGAAGAAAGTGCGAACAAACAGTACGCACAGCTGATGGCGCAGGCCGATAAAAAGGGCAAGCTCAACAGCGACACTGCCCAGTACGCGCGCGCGCGCACGATTGCAGATCGGCTCATCCGGCAAACCTCCGCATTCCGGCAGGACGCTAGCCGCTGGCAGTGGGAAATCAATGTACTGAGCTCGCCCGAGGTCAACGCCTGGTGTATGCCGGGCGGGAAAATCGCTGTCTACACCGGGCTGATTGAAAAACTCAACATCACCGATGATGAACTGGCCGCAGTGATGGGGCATGAGATTGCACACGCGCTGCGCGAGCATTCGCGCGAACGAGCGTCCGAGCAGGCGATTGCCAATGTGGGCATTACGATTCTGGCGACAGTGGCTGGCGTGGGCACCGTGGGGCAAAAGGGTATGGAGTACGCTTATCAGGGATTGCTCGGCTTACCCAACTCTCGTGCCCATGAAACCGAGGCTGATCGCATGGGCGTCGAATTGGCCGCGAGAGCGGGCTATGATCCGCGCGCTGCCATCTCGCTTTGGGAAAAAATGGGGGAAGTCGGTGGCAAGGAGCCCCCGAAGTTCATGTCCACCCATCCCTCGCGCTCAGACCGGGTGCGTGATCTGACGGTTTACTCGGAGCGGGTCATGCCGCTCTACAAAGAGGCTCGCGCCCGTTAGTCAGGGTGCAGTGCCAGGGTCTTTTCGTTGCTGCCGCCGGCTTCGATAGCCGGTGCCTAAACGGCTTTCCAACCCTTGGCTATGGCATAATCTTGGGCTGTTTTCCTCGATCAGGCGCGCCCTGCGCGCGATCCCGCCATGGCCCAAACTCTCTACGACAAACTCTGGCAGTCCCACGTGGTGCATACCGCCGAGGACGGCACGACTATTCTTTACATTGACCGGCATCTGGTGCACGAAGTCACCAGTCCTCAGGCATTCGAAGGTCTGAAGCTGGCCGGTCGCAAACCCTGGCGAATCGCAGCCAATCTGGCGGTCGCTGACCATAACGTACCCACCACGCACCGCGCAGAGGGCATCGCAGATCCGATATCACGCCTGCAGGTCGAAACGCTGGATGACAACGCGCGCGAATACGGCCTCACCTATTTCAATATGCGCGACAAGCGTCAGGGCATCGTTCATGTGATCGGGCCTGAGCAGGGCGCGACGCTGCCCGGCATGACTGTGGTGTGCGGCGATTCACATACCTCCACACACGGTGCGTTCGCTTGTCTCGCACACGGTATCGGTACCTCCGAAGTTGAACACGTTCTAGCTACACAAACTCTGCTGGCCAAAAAATCCAAAGCCATGTTGGTGCAGGTGGAAGGTCGCCTTGGTGCTGGCGTGACTGCCAAAGACATTGTTCTGGCTGTAATCGGCAAGATAGGCACGGCAGGTGGTACTGGCTATGCGATCGAGTTCGCGGGATCTGCCATTCGTGCTTTGTCCATGGAAGGTCGCATGACCGTTTGCAATATGGCGATCGAAGCAGGCGCACGCGCTGGCATGATCGCTGTCGATGACACGACGATCAATTACGTCAAGGGCAGACCGTTTGCGCCGGTAGGGCCGCACTGGGAGCAGGCCGTCACTTACTGGCGCACGCTGCATTCCGATTCGGATGCAAAGTTTGATGCGGTGGTTTTGATTGACGCAGCGGACATCCGTCCCCAGGTGACCTGGGGTACATCGCCGGAAATGGTGGTTGCTGTGGATGATCGCGTTCCTGATCCTGATAAAGAAAAAGACCCCGTCAAGCGCGATGCGATTGAGAAGGCGCTGGTCTACATGGGCCTCAAGCCTAATACGGCCATCAACGATATTCGCATCGACAAGGTATTTATTGGTTCCTGCACGAATTCACGGATTGAGGATTTACGTGCTGCTGCTGCCGTCGTGCGCGGTAAGTTTCGCGCGTCGAACGTGAAGCTCGCGATGGTCGTGCCAGGCTCTGGCCTCGTCAAGGAGCAAGCCGAGCGCGAGGGACTGGACAAGATTTTTCGTGATGCCGGTTTTGAATGGCGCGAACCCGGTTGCTCGATGTGTCTGGCGATGAACGCCGACCGTCTCGAACCCGGTGAGCGCTGCGCGTCCACATCCAATCGTAATTTCGAAGGACGTCAGGGTGCAGGTGGAAGAACGCATCTGGTCAGCCCCGCGATGGCGGCGGCCGCCGGTGTGGCAGGTCACTTTGTCGATGTACGTCAACTCTAAATCAATCACCTCAGGAGGAAAGCCATGAAAAAATTTCTGTTCATGATTATCGCGTTGGCCTTTGGTGTTTCAGGATGCAACACGCTTAATGGCATCGGCAAGGATGTCGAAAAATTGGGTGAAAAAGTTCAGGACGCGAGCAAAAAATAATATCTCATGAATAAATTCACTTTACTGGATGGACTTGTCGCGCCGCTGGATCGCGCCAATGTGGATACCGATGCCATCATTCCCAAGCAATTTCTTAAATCCATCAAGCGCACCGGATTTGGACCGAACCTGTTCGACGAATGGCGTTATCTCGATCAGGGTGAGCCCGGTATGGATAACAGCAAGCGTCCGCTTAATCCTGATTTCATACTGAATCAGCCGCGCTATCAGGGTGCGTCGGTTCTACTGGCACGCAAAAATTTTGGCTGTGGCTCATCACGCGAACACGCACCCTGGGCGCTGGATCAGTACGGATTTCGTGCCGTGATCGCGCCGAGTTTTGCGGATATCTTTTTCAACAACTGCTTCAAGAACGGTTTGCTGCCCATCGTGCTGACCGAGGCGCAGGTCGATCAGTTGTTCAATGAAGTCAAGGCTTTCCCGGGCTACCGCCTGGTGATCGATCTGGAAAAGCAAACGGTTTCAACCAGTAATTCGAGCTCGGTCTTTCACTTCGAGGTCGATGCGTTCCGTCGCCATTGCCTGCTCAACGGGCTCGATGACATTGGTCTGACACTACAGCAATCGGATGCCATTCACACGTTTGAAGAGCGCCACATCAATCGCTTCCCCTGGCTAGCCAACACTATTTGAAACACCATCAACCATCATGAAAATCGCAATCCTGCCGGGTGACGGCATAGGCACAGAAATCGTTGAACAAGCCGTCAAGGTATTGAATGTGCTTGGCCAGAAATTTGAAATGGAAACCGCGCCTGTGGGTGGCGCGGGTTATGAGGCACACGGTCATCCACTACCGGATGGCACGCTCAAACTCGCCAAAGAGGCCGATGCGATTTTGTTTGGCGCCGTCGGTGATTGGAAATACGACACGCTTGAGCGCTCACTGCGTCCCGAGCAGGCCATTCTTGGTTTGCGCAAGCATCTGACCTTATTTGCGAATTTCCGTCCTGCGATTCTTTATCCCGAACTGGTAGGCGCATCGACACTCAAGCCCGAAGTGGTGTCCGGACTCGACATCCTGATCGTGCGCGAACTGAATGGCGATATCTATTTCGGTCAGCCGCGGGGTGTACGTGAAGCGCCCGATGGTCCGTTCAAAGGAGCGCGTGAGGGTTTTGACACCATGCGCTATTCCGAGCCCGAGATTCGTCGTATTGCGCATGTGGCATTCAAGGCAGCGCAGAAACGCAGCAAGCGCCTGACCAGTGTGGACAAGGCGAATGTGCTTGAGACCTTCCAGTTCTGGAAAGACATCGTCACCGATGTTCACAAAGAATATCCGGACGTCGAACTGGATCACATGTATGTAGATAACGCTGCAATGCAGCTGGTACGTGCCCCGAAAAAATTTGATGTCATCGTCACTGGCAACATGTTCGGCGACATTCTCTCGGATGCTGCCGCCATGCTGACCGGCTCGATTGGCATGCTGCCT